>WJKD01000259.1 GCA_014729315.1 Promethearchaeota archaeon
GAGGTCGAGCATCTTCGTCTCCATTTCGCCATAACGCAAAGAACGACTTATAGTTTGCGTCTAGCTTCTTGAGTGTCATCTGAAGCACTTTCGAGTATACCCACTTGTATTCGGGATACTTCTGCTTTAGCTTCGGCAACTTGTTTTGCTGGTCGGTATACGAGACATATTTCCGTTGCTTTTTCGTTTTCCTCTTGTTTCTCTTCCAAGCTTGGATGCGTTCGTGCAAGGCAAAGTTATAGAGCAGACGACACTTTTCCGATAAACTCCATAACGCGTCTTCCTGCGATTGAGTCGGATAAATGCGAACTCTATGTGTCAAAAGCATCTTCTATAACCTTACTATCCATAAGGGATTGATCGATATTTAAGGTTCACACATTAATCGTTTAGTAATTTCTCATAAATAAGAAGGAATCTTCTCAATATGTAAGATCGCCTCAATTCATCTCCTCCCTAAAGTGAGGAGACTTCTTGAGGCAAAATGTTAAATTTTGTGTTTCATTATTTATCATACTCATTTTTGGTGATTAAAAATTCCAAGAAGAAAACAGAAATTAAAATACTCAAAAAAGTTAGCTTGTAAGTTTCTAGAGCCTAAGGGAGATATATCTAATAGTTTACAACCATTGTGCTATTGTCCCGAAAGAGACCTTGTGCTTGGTTTAAAAGCTTATGTTTGCCAAGTTTGTCATTTATATAACGCACGATCTAAGGAGAAGATTGCTGATCTCTACGAAGAATCGAAGAGGTTAGCCGAGAAAAAGATTAAAGAAGAAAAGTTAATCTTAGAAGCGATCGAATTAGAAGGGATGGAAAAAGATGAGGATATAGACTTGTCGATCGACGAATTTGAGGAAGAAGAAGAAATCCCATTAAAATTTGAAAAAAGAAAAGCCAGTAAGTCTGAATTGGAAGATTCTGAGGAATTTACAGACGTAGAATGTCCTTTTTGTGGGGAATTGTTCGATAATTTAGCAATCCATATAAAAGAATGCGAGTTTGCACCAGAAGACGCTGATCCCGAAGATTATTTACCATCAAAAAGAAGAAGAAAGAAAAAAGAAAGCACTAAAAAAAGCAAAAAGAAAAAGGCAACAAAGAAATGTCCACATTGTGGAAAAGAATTTATAAGACTTGGTAGACACTTATCAGCGTGTCCAAAAAACCCCGAAAATAAAGAAGACTAAACAATTATCAATACTGTTAATGATATGGCTAAAGAACAAATTTATTATTGTGAACCGGTTTTTCGACCTCCCAGTGAAGCACATTCCTTATTAATTCAAGTTACAGAAGGGTGTACTTATAAATGCGATTTTTGTATGTCGAACTTAAGAAAGAAATTTATTGTTCGAGATGTTAAAGATATAAAAAGAGATCTAGATATTGCTGAAAAAAAATTTGGTAATAGAGTAAGAAGAATATTCTTTCTTGACGGAAATGCGATGATCACGCCCACAGAAAAACTCCTAAAAATCACGAAATATGCTTACACCCTATTTCCAAAATTAGAGCGGTGTGCAGTTTACGCCCATTCTAAAGACATAATAAAAAAATCAGACGAACAACTAAAGAGTTTGTCTGATGAAGGTTTAAAAATAGCCTATGTCGGTTTTGAATCGGGCTATGATAAACTCCTCAAGAAAGTCAACAAACATGCTACAAAAGAAGATCATATTGAAGGCGCCAAAAAATTAATGAATGCAAATATTACTCTATCTGCAACTTTTATAAATGGATTAGGTGGAGCAAACAACCCAGATGTCTCCAAAAAACACGCTATAGAATCCGCGGATCTTGTAAATAAAATTTGTCCGGACGATAATAGAACTTGGTATATCGCTTTTTTATCTTTGATGATTCCACCAGGAACTGTCCTTTACGAAAAAAAAAGTAAAGGAGAATTTAAGGAAATGAGTTCGAGAGAGATCTTGGAAGAACTCAAATTGTTTGTTCAAACCATCGATTTTCCGAACAAGGAAGCAAACTGCGTCTTTCGTTCCAATCACGCCTCCAATTATTTACCGATTAAAGGTGTCTTAGAACGAGATAAAGAAAAAATTATTGAAACGATTAATTATGGTCTTTCAAATAGGAGCGCTCTGAGACCTGAATTTTACAGAGGTCTTTAAAGCTGTTCTCTCCGACATTAAAGTCTATTTCTATTTTGATTATTTAAAACTTGCGAAAAGATTTAATATATTAACGCCAAAAATAAAATAAGGATAATTATAACTTAAATTATTAAGAGACTATCATGAGTTTATCTTCTGTTGAATTTTTTAACGGTTTCTTTACCTTATTATTTGTAGTCTTCTCATTTATAGTTGGAATAAGGATCTCTCTTAATTATCGAGAAACCAAATCGACGACTTTTCTATTGGTTGGACTCTCGTGGATGGGTATGGCATCACCTTGGTATCCAAGCACATTCTCCTTTCTTAGTGTGATTTTAACTGGAAAAGGACTCAATTCATTAATTTATATGATGATTGGAAATGTTATAATTCCTATTACTGTAATTATATGGTTTATTGCGTTTACAGATTTATTTTATAAGGAATATCAGAAGTATCTTGTTGGGCTAATTTCATCCATAAGTATTCTTTACGAAATTTTCTTTTTATACTTCCTATTTACCGATAGCAAAATTATAGGAGAAGTTACTGGACCAGTTGATGTGAGATACGGTATACTTGTCACATCCTTTCAGATATTCCTTATAATTATTGTATTATTAACCGGAACTTTATTTGCAGTGAAATCATTAAAGTTAGAAGATCCAGAAGTTAAATTAAGGGGAAAACTATTATTAATTGCATTTTATTCGTTTATTTTCGGAGCAGTGTTAGATATATTAAGTCCTACATCAATCATGGTGTTAATTTTAGCAAGAATTATTCTAATTGTAAGTGCTTTAATTTTCTATTTAGCATTTGTGTTACCCGATTTTTTAAAAAAACTATTATTATAATAACTCATTTTAGTATTATCTCTAATCATTGATTTCTGAAATTTCAAATAAGATTTATTTAAATTCTTAAATTTAATTAAATCAAAATTAGTTAGAGTCGATTGAATTAAAGTAGTGAATATCTTTTGGAACCACCAATAATCGGAATTGAATCGTTCTTTTTTTCTGTATTACTCTCAATTATTTTGGTTATTTACGCAATTATGTTCCTTCCAATTGTCAGATATTCTTTTAAAATAAAGACGAAAAATCGCTGGAATTCTCTTACTGTAATTATTTTATTAATTGTTATTGCTACATTTATTGGCCTTCCGCTCTCAGCTACTATTTTCTATTTATTTGCTCCTCTTAATTACTATGCTATTGTGGTCGCCGGGTCTTTATTGGTATTTTTTTTCATTTTCGCTACGATAAGTAAATCTTCAAGTCATGAAGATGATTTTAACAAAAAATTATCTAATGGGATTAATAATAAATTAGAAAAATCAATATTGGACACTTATAATTTTACTCCCGCCCAGGAGATGAAACGAAAAATGATCCACCTATTCTCTATTTTCTACTTAGCTGCGTGGACTTTAGAACCATTAATCTTTTTTGGCGTCTCAATTCTCTATAATCTATCTATGAATACGACAACGAAAGAGAGTTATATTAACGCTCAATCGCTCTTTGAATACGAAAATTTTGAAATCTTGCTGATGAATGGACTGATTATACAATTTTTCATGTTTATTTGCATTTTTTTCGGTATAGCAAATATGGAAATTATGAGATTAAGATTTAAGAAAAAAGATTATTTGTTTAGAAAAACAATGCAGACCACAAGAAGACCAACGGAGATTAATGATATATCTGCTTCTATCTTATTAATTCTTGGACTAACAATGTCAGCTCTCATTTTAACCTATAACGCTGAAAATAGAATTGAAGGGATATACGCTCATATGGGGGTTATTAGTATCTCGGTTCTAAGCGATATGTTCGCCGCATTAATAGGTCGGAAATGGGGTAAGCATAAATGGCCAATAGTAAAAGGAAAATCGTACGAGGGATCGCTAGCAGGATTTTTAGTTGGATTTTTTTCTGCTTTAATTTTTGTAGGCTGGGTTTTAGCTTTAATAGGAGCACTAATCTTTTTAATTACAGATATAGTATTGGCAAAAGTAAAAATAAGCGACAACGCTTCAAATCCGATCCTCCTCGCAATTACATTTAAAATTCTAATTCAATTTGTCGATCCGATGATATATACGCTTCCTTTTATAAAGATATGGTAAATGTAGTAAGTTTTTAAAAATTTAATAATTCTATTTACTATGACCTCAAAAATTACCTTTATTGTAGGTTCTCCGCGGAAAAATAGAAGTTGTGATTTTTTAATAAATCAAGCGATCGAAGGATTAAAATCGGTATCGGAAGATTTTACAGTTAATAAAATCTATATTAGTGATTTTAATATAAGTCCTTGTACAGGATGTGATCAGTGTCTCAGAAAACCCTACGAATGTCCATTATCGAAAGAAGATGATACAAAGAAATTAGAAGATGTTATATTAGATTCAGTAGCGATTTTTATCGCTTCTCCTACATATTTTGGAAGCGTGTCCTCTCAAATTAAAGTCTTAATTGACCGTTCAAGACCTTGGAAAATGGCTGGTTATAAATTAAAAAACATAATTTTAAGTCCAATAGTTGCTGTTGGTCTTCGGAATGGTCCTTCGGGAGGGGTTATAACGGATCTTGTAAATTTCGGCTTAATACAAGGAATGATTATAGTTGGGGCGGTAGGTAATCCTGTAATGGAAGGAAACATTGCGGTTTCAAGCCTCCAGAAGTATGGAATGAAAGAATTCCTTGGTAAGGACGAAAATGACGAACTAGCAGGTCAGATAGCGAAAAATCAAGGAGTCAGAGTTGGCGAACTACTTCTAAAGATGAAAATTTAGTCCTGTTAAGAAAAAGAAAAAAGAATATTTTTTATTTTTTATCCAATAAGCTTATTGCTCTACAAAATCTCGTCTCCAGGGTATTTAATGTTTATGATTACGCCTGAAACCACTAGTACAACGAAAATAATTATATAAATCGTCAAATTATTGTCAGGAAAGAATGCTAATAGAAAACCGATCCAGAGTACCATCCATTCGCCTATCGGAATTATTATAGGTTTTAAAAACTCTATAATAAACGCAATCACATCCGTAAGAAAATGCAGAAATGGATTTAATTCTTGTTGAAATAACATCTCATTTTAACCTCCTTTACCCCAAACTCCTATCCATTCTAATTTTTTCTCTATTTATAACAAAATCCACGAGATCGTAAATCTTTAGAATTACTGTTAGAAAATATATTCCCAGATATAGTAATATGAGTTGTTGTAGATTCACATATATCATTCCTATGTCGACTAGGGTCAATTCCACTTCAAGCGCCCCCGAAAATTTATAACTCCAGAGATAGAAGCAGTTTAAAATTATCTGAATTAGCGAAAAAATTCCTCTTCGTATCGATTGTTTAGGGGAAGAATAAGCAAAGAATGCACTCCCACTAATGACCAAACCAAATGCAACGATCCAGAATAAAATCTGTTGCCACGTATCCTTGTAAATCTCCAATTCTTTTCCGTTTACTGTCAGCGTTCGAATCCACGAAAAAGTTAGGAATGGGATGACAATTGTGGTTACGATATAAACAGCGGTAAATATTGCTCCTCTTAACATGTTTTTCATCCAAGTTTCCATTATTTTATCCCCTCCTTTATTAAAATAGTAATTCTACCTCCAAGTCTTCTATTTCTACTTCTATTTCGAGTAATCCAAGTGAATATTTTGCCTTTATTTTTACATCAGCCTCGTAGTATGGGGTAAACGAAAATATGTCAATTTGAGTTATATTTGGAAAGTTTGAAATAACAAAATCCTCGTAATCCCCTTCAAGATCGTCGTCAAGTGTTTCACCACGAATAACTGTTCCGAAATCTTTGTCTTTTTCAAATATTTCTACTTCTCTCGTTGTATTTACTCCAGGTGTAGTGTAATTGATGTGACTATAAATTAGATTTATTGATATCTCTATCTCTAAATCTTCTAAATCAAAATATCCCGCATTTCTAAATTTAAACGGTTGCTTGATACTTAGATTATCAAAGTTCGGAGAAGGTTGACTCAATGTATATACGATATTATCTTCAAAATCATCTGGATCAAATTCAATATTATCTTCGTTAGAAAGAATTAAGAATGCTGAATAACCACCCATAAATGATACAAACGACATCGTTGAAGTTAAAACAAGTAGTATTATCCGTATGACTAGTCTTACAATTCTAGAGTATCTCATTGTTATGCCTTAATCACTTTATTTTATAATCGAAATTGATTTCTATAAATCAACTTGTATTTTTTTAGATAAATATATTTAACTTATAAGTACTGAGCACATATATATAAATTTTATATTTTTTCTTTTGAATTATCTTTTAATTGAAAATTAACTTAATTTTTTAGAGTTAAGAAAGAAATTATTACTAAATCAGATAATTTGGGATCTAAAAATATCCCTCTACGATATTCTTTTTAACAGTTCAAATAACAACATAAAATTTTTTTGAAGTAATGTTTTTTTAAATTCTAACTTAGGAAAACATAATTAATATTTTAAAACCTTATATCTCAATCTCGGAGTTAAAAATATGAACGAAAAGACAATTTCCGAAAAAATATTATCAGAGAAGTCCGGAAAAGATGTGAAAGCAGGTAATTTTGTAATTGCTGAAGTCGATTGGTGTATAGGCCAAGACGGAACAAGCCCTTTAGCAATTGACCAGTTCTACAACATGGATTTTGATAAAGTCGCAAATCCAGATCATGTTATTTTTTTTCTTGATCATTCCGCACCAGCATCAAGAAAAGAGCTAAGTAACGATCATCAGAAAATAAGAGCATTTGCTAAGAAATTCGGTTGCATATTGAGCGATGTCGGAAATGGGGTTTGTCATCAATTATGTGCAGAAAAATATGTGAAACCAGGCGATATTTTGATAGGAGCAGATTCCCATTCCTGCACTGGTGGAGCTTTGGGGGCGTTTACTACAGGAATGGGATCAACCGATATAGCTGTCGGCATAGGATTAGGTAAAACTTGGTTCAAGGTTCCTGAAACGATTAAAGTCACATATAGCGGGAACTTACAAAAGGGGGTTTATTCTAAAGATTTAATGCTCAAATTAATAGGATTAATTGGGGCAAACGGAGCAAACTACAAAGCAATTGAATTCTCTGGGGACACAATCCTACGCATGAAGCAAGAGCAGAGATTTGTGTTTTCAAATATGGCTGTAGAAGCGGGAGCAAAAACAGGTATTATAGAAACAGACGACAATACTTCATTATACCTAAAAAAGCAAAATCGAGAAAATGATTATGCTCATATATTTTCAGATCCTAATGCCTTATTTGAAAAAAATATAGAGATTGATTCGTCTGAGACAGAACCTCAAGTTGCTTGTCCTCATACAGTTGATAACGTGAAAGGAGTTTCGGATTTGAAAGAAGTGAAAGTTGATCAAGTTTATATAGGTACATGCACGAACGGACGACTCTCAGATCTGAGAATTGCTGCGGAAATCATCAAGAATGGTAAAGTTAAAGAAGGTCTTAGATTAATAGTGGGACCTTCCTCGAGAGATGTATACTGCAGCGCAACCAAAGAAGGATTAATCGAGGTGTTCATGAACGCAGGAGGATTAATTTTACCTCCTGGATGTGGTCCTTGCGTTGGTATTCATGGAGGGATTTTAGCAGACGATGAAGTTTGTTTTAGTACGCAAAATAGAAATTTTTTGGGAAGAATGGGCAATCCTAAGAGTTTTATATATCTGGGAAGCCCCGCCACAGCCGCAGCAACTGCGCTTTATGGAAAAATTACCGATCCGAGAGAGGTGTTATAATGAAAAACATACTTAAGGGAAAAGTTTTCAAATTTGGAGACGACATCAGCACAGATTTGATCTGTCCTGGTCGATATTACCACTTACGCTCAACTCCAGGTTTATTAGCTGAGCACGTTATGGAAGACGCCGATCCTCATTTTTATGAAAAAATTGAAAAAGATAATACTTTTATCGTTGGTGGAGAAAATTTCGGTTGCGGATCTTCCAGAGAACACGCACCATTGATCATTAAATTAGCTGGGGTAAGTGCAGTTATAGCAAAATCAGCAGCAAGAATATTTTATAGAAATTGTATTAACACTGGATTGCCTATTATTGTTTCAAAAGAAATTAATGGGAAAATTGACCAAGGAGATAAGTTAGAGATAAATTTCGAAGAAGGAATTCTCGAAAATCTGACTAAAAATTTGACAATTAACTTTCCATCTTTACCGAAAATTATGATGGATATACTTAATGCAGGTGGTTTAGCGAATTATATCGAAGTCAACGGAGATTTTATTCTTTAGTAAATCTCCAAGTTTAATTCAAACTCTTAATTTGGCTTCAAATACTGAGATTAATTCTTAACTACTTAGAAGAGGGAATTATATTCTCGATATGAAATGGACCGGTTGCTCCGTTAATCATCAATCTTCTAAAATTTTTAAGATTGATTCATTTTTTTAACCATACACATCTTTTTCTTTTTTCATAAATAACATTCCCATCGATTTTCCATTCACTTCGCCTAAAGCTACATCAATAAGAATGAGTTCAATTTCTTCAAGTTCTGGGAGTAGACTCTTTTCTATATATACTTCTAGATTATGATTATCTGGATTAAATCCTTTAAACTCTTTCCATTGAATAAAATCGTTATCCTCAATAACTTTTCTTTTTTTAACCAATTCAAGGACATTCCCGCAGAACGCCATAGTTCACGTACTTGCTTTATAAAAGAAAAAGGCTACGACGAGTTTATCTAAATCGGTCATCGTCATTTCTTTATTTTTTTCTTTTACATATGTCAACGCAGCTTTAGAAAAGGTTAACTTAACTTTTCTCACCTTACAAAATTTTCTTATTTATATAGTTTAAAGAGGAAATCAAACAAAAAAATTGGGTATAAATTGGTTTTTTGAGTAATAAGATTTTGATAAGTTATTAGAATTAAAGAAATTTTTTTATTTACTCAAGAAGAGGAATTTCAAATAATATTCAGGCAATAACTATTATTTTTGATACTTATAATAGAATTTAAAACGAAAATACAATTTTTCCCATAAGAATGGACAGTTTTTTGTTTTTTTAATA
>WJKD01000260.1 GCA_014729315.1 Promethearchaeota archaeon
GGATAAATTACAGATTGGTAATCTTATTATAACTCGTATTCGTATTAAAATTTTCATGAGGCGTATTTTTGCTGGAAAAGTTGTTTGATATGGAGGATGCTAGTATCATAGAACGCTGATGACGCGGATTACGCGGATTTTCACTGAAGCTTTTTATTGGTATGAATTTTATTTAAAAGCTCGTCAGGATTAAACATCCGAAGGGTAGCATTTCTAAAATCTTTTTTATTACGGGTAACAATCGCCTGTTCATAGATGCTTTTTCTCTAAATGCGCTTTATAATCATTCTCATCTGCCTTCGCTCCCTTCAGAGAACCTTTTAAAGATTTTACAATCGGCGCTAATTCATCTTCACTCCTTTCAATTTAAGAAGCCAGTTTTATTTCAAATGAATTTGAATATGCACGAAGAGGCTTCTCCCCCTCTTCGTAATTTTCGTGGTCGTAAAAATCGACCCGCAGGCGGTATTTTCCGGTTTCAGTTTCTCCATCAGCTCTCAGAAACGCATGGAGCGAATACTCTTCTTCAGGTTTGATCGGGACGATTCGTGATCCTTCGATCAAAATCCCCAACAAATCCGATTCAATCCACGTTCGGCTTCGGTTGTCGTGCTTCTCCAGAAAACCGGCAGAATTGCTGGCAAAAAACATCTGATTCTGTTCGGCTGAACCAAATCCATCCCCCAGGCGTGAATAGAAGGTCGTGTCCGCTGTGTTTTCTATTGTACCTTCGATTACAATGTAGCGGTCTCCTCCCCCTGCCTTCCATGAATAAACTTCACGACTCGTTTCAATGGAAAGGCGGGAATTATCCGGAATCGGACTAATGCTATTTTCCGAAGCACAAAAAAGAACGCTCAATAAAAGAAGCGCCAAAATCATTATAATCTTTGCTTTCATTTTGAAGCTCCCTATTTAAGAGTCTGAAATATGCTTCCCCATGATTTAATCGTTCGATCCTGTGAACAATCAGCTCATCGATTTATCATTCCGGTGCAGTATTTTTATAAATGAACAATTATAGAAAAGTACTTATGCAGCAGTCGTCTCATGTACAAAAGGCGAGGAATCTGATATCGATAATGTAGTATAAATTCGAACGAAAATCAATAGAATAATTTTATTGAAGAAGCGCGATTATTGAAAACAGGATAGCCGGATTTATCTGGCGAAATCCCGTTTTTTATAATCAAATCAAATATTTTAAAAAGGCAAATCAGTATTAGTCCATGTGGGGTCATCAGAATCTTCGCCAGCAGAAGAGCCGAGATATATCTCAGAATTTGTGCAAAAGTCTTTGATCATTTGTCCCCTGCCTTCGTCAAAGCGATAATATGTTGATAAACCGTATTCATCGCCAGTTAGATGACTGTGCATATTTTGAATAATCTCTGATTCATCCAATGCCCGTTTCCAAAACCTTACTTCGTATATAAATCCTGTAAAATGGCGAAATCTCATATCACCCCATTGACCAATACTAACCAAATGGTCATCCTCTTTTATTGGCTGCAAGGAATAATCGTAAGAATTTTGTCTTTCACCATTGATATATAGAAACATCCCACGATCCGGATCTATCGTTGCGGCAACATGAAACCACACATCTTGAACCCATTTATTTTGATCTGAATAAACATAGTGAAAATCATCTCCTACTTTTCTAAAAAATTCGAGATGCCCGGGATGCCTCCATCCGGTCTGATGAAAAAAGAAACCGAATTCATTTCTTTCATCTTCACAATTTCGGGCGATCAATCCAATCGTTTCTGAAAGAGAAAAATTCACATTTCTACCTAATTTGAACCAAAATTCAATAGAACGAACATTATTTGCAACAGTATATCCAAGTTTAACCATATCATTTTGCCCATCAAAATAAAGCGCCATATTCTGAACAGAGGAGGCTTCTGAAATATTGCCACGACTTGTCAACCCCGCTGAATCCGCTACTTCCACCTGATAATACCGCACCTCACCGGAATTAACGCCAGTCACAACAAAACTCGTATCCAGCTTGTCTTCACTGCGAAATATCCGTTGCTCGCCGGACATATCGTCGGAATAGGATTCGAATAACGTGTACGACTTAAAATCCGGATCCGGGCATCGGCTCCATCGGATTTTAAATGAATTATCCTGATAAACGATCTCGTAAATACGACTCGGCGCTGGTGGCAGGTCTTGAGTATTATCGATGGTAAGGTTAATCGGCTCGCTGTCTGCTTTGTTTTTGCTGGTATCATAGGCTCTGACAGTGATCACGTGCGTGGAATTGTTTTCGTACCTCATGGTATTCCACAGAAGCGCGTACGGCTCGGTGCTGTCCGCAACGCCTGTAAACGCTCCATCCACCCACAGCTCGACGTGCGACATACCTCGATCATCCACGGCACGACATTTAATTTCTATGCGCCCCGATACTGCATCGCCATCATGCGGCTCCACAATATGCACCTTCGGCGGAGTGGTATCCGGTTTCACCGGAACGTCGCAGCCTTCGATAAATCGGAAAATGAACATCGGCATCAGCATGAACACCGCCAACAGGTA
>WJKD01000261.1 GCA_014729315.1 Promethearchaeota archaeon
ATGTACTGCTCCAGAACCTGATCGTACACGACAATATCGTTGACGACGACAATAACGGGATCACCTGCGAGAGGACCGGCATAATTGTTCGCAACTGCATTGTCTACAATATCGCGGAGCATGGGGTTATCGCCAATCTGCCGGGAATAACGGTGACCGTGCAGAACGTTACCGTATTCAATTGCGGTGACTGCGGCATCGACGTTCATAACGGCGCAACCATGAATGTGCAGAACTGCATTTCGATGAATTGCGAGGTGAAGGATTTCAGGAATGTGGGGTCAACGTGGGGCACTGTTTCAAATAATATGAGTTCTGATAATAGTGCTCCTGGTCCTAGTAATTTGCTAATTACTAATGCCCAAGATGTTTTTGTTTCTATTCGATTAGGCCAGGAGAATTTTAAGCTATTAATTAATTCTCCCGCTTTGGAAGCTGGGCTTGATCTAAGTAATGAATTTGCATATGATATTAGAAGCATTTTACGCCCTATTAACTCGAATTGGGATATTGGAGCTTATGAAGGTCCATTTTATAGTGAGGATGACTCTGACGGAGATTTAATACCAGATTTTGTAGAAATATTGCTTGGAACAAATGCTGATGACGCAAATGAAGTGCCAGATGTGGCAATTCCTACTAATTGGATCGAAAAAAATGAAGATGATTTGACTCTTATTACCTATAGTTTTTCTAATATAACAGGATATACAAATAGGAGTATAGGCTTTTCTGTTGCAGATAATTCCCAAATTGATCATGGAAATCCTATTGTGTCAATCGCAAAAAATGAAGATTATGTAAGTCTGCCTTCTTTGCCTGTAAATTATGAAATAAAGGGTGAGGTCTTTAATATTTTGCCACTTTCTAGCAATGAGAGCGCTTTCTTTATTCCATTACCGGATAATGCTGATGATTGGCTAACAAGATTTGCTAAATTATACAATTTTCATAATGGTGTTTGGGAAGAAATAGGCTTTGATTATGCGACAAACGAAGCCATTTATTTTACCTCCGGAAGCTTCAGTCCTATGGTAATAGCAGGGCCTACAAATCCTGTAGTATTCGTAGATGCAAATGTCTTGAACTCTGGAGATGGACAAAGTTGGATTACAGCAAAAAAGACAGTGATTGAAGCATTATCAGCTGTATCGAGCGGACAAGAAATATGGGTAGCAGAAGGAACCTATTATGTTTCCTTGAATCAAACAACGGAGACCGATAGAACCGTTACGTTTGAAATCCCAGAAAATATTGCAATTTATGGAGGATTTAAAGCGGGATCAATATTTAGCAAACGCGACCCCGAGGCATATAAAACAATTTTATCTGGATCACTTGGAAATAGTGCTACCGAGACTGATAACGCATACACTGTGGTAAAAACAAACTCTTCTTGTATTATTGATGGATTTGTTATAACTGATGGGTATGCTGATTATTTTTGGAACCCCAATCCTGAATGGAGAGGCGGAGCCGGAATGTATATACCTGATAATACATCGAATACTACAATAAGAAATTGCATTTTTCTAAATAATAAGGCACTTACATTTCATGGTCCAGATCATAATTGGGGGCAGGGATCTGCAATTTGGATACAAGGTTCCAATACGATAGTTGATAATTGTCAATTTTTATTCAATATTTCAAATTTTGATGGTGCCGTTACAATAGAATATTCTGCTGGATCCACCGTGTTAATACAAAATTCATATTTTGAAGGAAACCATTGCATAGATTGGCCTCCGGAGAGTTATGATTTAAGCACTGGCGGCGCGATAAGCTGTGGAGGTCAAGATGCAATTGTCCAAAATTGTATCTTCGTCGACAATGAGGCAGGCAACGGAGGTGCTATCAAAGTGTATAGCAATGACATCAATATCAATAACTGCACATTCTTTAAAAACGCAGCTTTTTTTGGAGACGGAGGTGCTGTAGATTTAGGTTGGGGTAATGCAACTATAACAAATTCAATTTTTTGGGAAAATAGCAGCGTCAGCGGACATTCTGAAATACAAACATATCTTAGCTATCCGGTTTCTGTTGAACGATGCATTGTAGAGGGGGGATTCTCCGGCAATAATTTAGACGTGGATCCGCTTTTTGTCAACAAGGATAAAAATGATCTCCGTTTAAAATACAATTCTCCTGCAATAGACGCTGCCGATGGTGCAACAGCACCTATCCGTGATTATAAGAATAGTGTTCGATTTGATGACCCAAATATAACGAATACGGGAATTAACGCTCCTAATTACGCTGATATTGGTGCATACGAACTCGCAACAGCTAACTTTACAGATGTAACTGCTCAAGTGGATTTAGACAATGCAGATGCATTTAGAGCTTCTATTGCTGATTTGAATAATGACGGTTACCCGGATTTAGTACTACATGCTCAAGATGATCAAAAAACAAATTTTCTTAAGCTTAACAAATTGTACCTTAATACATCCGCAGAGCCAGGAAATCCAAGTAGTGAAAAAAGAAAATTTGTAGATGTTTCTGTTGCAGATCCTACAACATCTAACGGAATCTGGCTTAACAGAGCTGGGACAAGTGTAGGTCGACTTGCGACATTGGCTATTTTTGGCGATGTTGATAATGATGGTGATTTGGATATGTATAGCGGAAGGTATTATCACAGAGAATCTGCCAATTTTGATCTTGATGGCATGGAACTGCTCTTAAACGATGGTAATGCAAACTTTACATTAAGTGGCAACTGTCTTAATCAAGCTCTTCCGAATCCGAGATTGAATAATTCTGCAGCAGTATTTACGGATTACAACTTAGATGGTAATATAGATCTATATTTAGGCCATTGGTATTATCAAGGAGAATCTTTTGATAATAACAATCAGAATTTAAACCAAACATTATTGTCGGGGAATGGTGCTGGGCAATTCTCATATGTTCCTTCCGTAAGCGGGACAGGTAGCTTTTATAGTGTCGACGCTGCAGATGTAAATAATAACGGTTATCCAGACTTATTTGCTCCATCGTATGCAAACAATCAGGGCCAAGCCTTAAGTTATCATTGGGAAAATATTAATGGATCCAGCTTCATGAATAAAGCCACACAATCCAATTTTGCACAGTATATCGGGCTTAACAATAGAAAGTCTGGGTTTGGCTCTTATCCACGAGATTATGATAATGATGGAGATATAGACTTTTTGATGCCAATTGTTCACGGATCTGGAAATGGCGGAGTTCCTGATGCCACATATGGCAGCAATACATTCCCGAATTTCGTTCATACTACGGTGATAACAAATGATGGCTCAGGCAATTTTAATTGGCGATTTGATAATGTATTAGATAGAGACATAGACGATCCCTATCTAGGTCATCACGGAGATCAGAATGGAACTTGGACTGATATTGATAACGCAATGGCATACAGCATAACAGAGAGGGGAGCATTTTTATCTCGAGAAAAACATCTCTGGTGGTTCTGAAGCGTGAATATTATGTTTTCGGTCATCTCATTAAGTGATTCGACACCGCTTAAACATTAAGCATCACCTAATATTTTCTTTAAGGATATGAGTAGTTACTCTCAAGATTAATAATGATGGACGGCGACAATTATACTTACCCTTAGCGACAATTAAAAGTTCCCATGAGGAGATTTATTAATATCCTGATTTAACAATGTCTTCAAAGGGGCGTGGGGGAATGTGTCCCCCACACCCTCTTCTGCTGCTTTTAAGCA
>WJKD01000262.1 GCA_014729315.1 Promethearchaeota archaeon
AAGAATTAGTTAATTACTTTTCGAAAATATCCGATAGGGAAAAAGATGTTTTATTCGTTGATTTTAATGATCAACTAAGAGAATTTATAATATCAGACGAGAGTAAAGCGAAAAGAATTCATCCCGTTTTGTTGATTGCTGCTTTTGGAGGCATTATTAATCCAATGTATTTGGACGATCAAATTGAAAGTATAAGAAAAGTATCAATAGCAGTTGAGTTTTTGCATAGTGGACATTTAATTCACGATGATCTAATTGATAACGACAATACGCGTAGAGGAAAACCTACTTTTCATGTTCAATTAACGCAAGAGATTGAGAAACTCTACAATTCTATGAATCTCTCGAAAAAAGACAATATGACAAGTCTTTATGGAAGAGATATGAGTATTTTAGGGGGTGCGTATGGATATCTTTTAGGTTTAGAGGTAATTAAATCATCTAAATTCGCTGATAATTTAAAACTTCTAGCGATAAACGAGTATTCAAAAGCAATTGATTTCTTGTTAAAGGGCCTTATTATTGAGGAATATATGTATTATCATAATATAACCATGACCCTTGAACAATATCTTAATATTGCTGAAATGCAAAGAGCTCGGATGTTTGAGAAATCTACTTCTATAGGTGCAATTTTAGCTCGAGGGAATTTACATTATCAAATCAAACCATTGTCTGAAGCAATGTTGAAGATTGGACAAGCACACGCTATTAGGGACGATATACTCGATATGGAACAAGATATTCAAGATCAAAAGAAAAAGTTCCTTTATATTTTAGCTGTTCAAAACACCGACGAAGAACAGTCTAAATTATTAAACGAAATCTACCGAAAAGAATCGGTAAATAGGGAAGATTTAGAAAAAGTAAAAAAAATATTTGCTGAAACTAACGCGACCATCGTCGCAGAACAATTTTCTAAAAATCTCGTAGAACAGGCGAAAAATCACTTAGCTGATGTATATCCTGATTTGAATAAAAAACAAAAAGCGTTTTTTTACGAGTTTAGTGACTTTATTTATATGCGAAATTTTTAGTATAAATTCTGTATTCTTTAGAATTCAGACTATAATTGCTTCAATATTGTGTTTGTCCAGCATAAGCTTGGTCAAACTTTTGAATACTTTTAATACATTGTGATTCTTTAAAGCACTGGTTCGATAATATCCTTCAATAGCTTTTTCATCAACAAATTCTTGAATTAAATCTTCGTCGACAATTTCTCCACTCGGTGTTTTATCTAACAAATCGCATTTGCTGGCAACGAGAATTTTTGGTATATTTGGTCCTATATTTTTTTCTAATTTTTCATACCAATAGTTTAATTGCTGGAAAGATAAAAAACTAACCGAATCAAATACTAATAGAGCACCTTGAGCTCCTTCTAAGAATTTAGGAATTAAAGGTCTAAACCGTTCTTGGCCCCCAAAATCGAAAATAGAGTTAATTACATACTTTTCTTCGTAATTACCGGTTCCATTTCGGTATTTCACTTTCAGATAAGTTGAATGAAAGCTAATTCCAATTGTCATTTTGGTATTCATATTAAATGAATTAAAACAGTATCTATTAAATAATGCTGTCTTTCCGGCCCCGCCGGCACCTACGATTATAATTTTGAAACCAAAACCTACTTCTTCTTCCGGAATTCTCATAGCATACTACTGACTGAATTGCAATAATTAGAAACACTTAACTATAAATGAAAAAGTAATTCATTCCTAAAAAAAATATTTAATCTTAAAATCCTAAAATGGTTTAATTTGTTATAATACTATATAATGCTAAAATCTATATCTTTTAAAATCTTACAAATAGGTAGAGAAATAAAAGAAATTAAACTGAATTATAAAACAAATCTTATTTGGTTCTTGATTTTATATGTTAGAAAAAATACCCCCAGAAAGAATCGTCATTCGACCACCCGTGGAAGCGTATAGCGTGTTAATTCCCGTTACAGGAGGTTGTAGTTGGAATAAATGTAAATTTTGTGGGACTTATAAGGGAATCTATGGTGGAATCCAAGAATACGGGATTCGTCCTATAGAAGATGTTAAAAAAGATATCGATTATTACGCTAAAAATAACTATCATGGATATCCAGTTTTTTTGGCTGGAGGAAATCCCACTTCTGCTCCAACAGATTATCTGGTTGAAATTATAACCTATGTCAGACAAAATTTGAAAGATATCAAAAGATTGAGTTGTTACGCAAAAGCTTTAGATATTTTAAGAAAAACTGAAAGTGAACTTAAAGCATTAGCCAAAGCGGGGTTAGACATTGTATATATGGGTTTAGAAAGCGGAAGTAGTAAAATCTTGAAAATTATGAAAAAGGGTACTAATGCCGAATCAATGATTAAAGCGGGTAAAAAAATTTTGAACACGGGTATCCAATTGAGCTTGTATATTATTCTTGGATTAGGAAGTTATGAGTTTTCCGAAGAACATATAAAAGGAACGGCTAGAGTATTAACAGAAATTAATCCTACAATATTTCGATTTAGAACCTTGAATATCTTACCAAACACTCCGCTCTGGGACGAATGGAAGCAGGGAAAATTTAGATTGCTCAAACCAGTTGATTGTTTGAAAGAAGAAAGGGGAATTATTGCTAATATTGGAGAGAATGTAACTTCTCAAGTCTTTAATGATCACATAAGTAATTATTGTGCTATTGAGTCATCGAACATTAAGGAGGATCGAGAGAATTTCCTTGAGACGCTTGACTCGTTTATTAGCGATCCAAAAATTCAAGAATTACCACGAAAGAATCTTTTAAGAATGTGATTTATTTAATGATTATTTTTATAAGAAATACAATAGACTTTTAAAATTTCTCTCTATTAAACATTCGATGGATCGTCAGTTTATAAAACGGGTTTAACAAGGATAGGAAGAGTTAAAGTTCAATGGGCATCGATAAGAATAATTTTATGCAGTTTTTTGATGATTTGGATCAATTTGTATATGCTTGCGATCCTAAAACTTACGAATTAATTTATCTTAATAAGAAGTTCAAAGAAATTGCAAGGGGAAGTGAAGCAGATAAAATCTGTTACAAGAAATTATACAATTTCGACGCTCCTTGTCATTTTTGTACGAATCATAAAATATTTGGTGTGAATTCAAAATCTCCTTATATCTGGGATTTTTTCAATCCCTTTTTAAAGAAATGGTTTCACATAGTTGATCAAAGGATTGAATTAAAAAATAGAACGCTTCGCTTAGAAATTGCAGACGAAATAACCAAGAGAAAAAAAGTGGAAGAAAAATTAGAATTCAATTCCATGTTATTGAACCAAATTCAAGATATGATAACCGTGACTGATCTTGAAGGTAAGATTATTTATGTGAATGAAGCTTCTTATCAGGCGCTTAAAATGTCCAGAGAAGATTTAATTGGAAAAACAGTGCATTTTTTTGGGGAAAATCCCGAGGTTGGTGCGACACAACAAGAAATAATCGATAAAACACTTTCAGATGGAATGTGGAAAGGAATTATTGTAAATTATGCCAAAGATGGCACCGAACAAATACTTGAAACGAGAACATGGTTAATAAAAGATGAGAAGAGTAAACCGATTGGAATGATCGGTATCTCTACTGATATTACAAAAAGAAAGAAAATCGAAGAAAAGCTAGAGGAATCCGAAAGACGGTATAGAGAAATCGTAGAACTTTTGCCAGACATTGTTTTTGAAGCCGACAAAAACCTTAAACTAGTCTTTGTCAACCAAATAGGGTTTGAGAAGTTCGGTTACGAAAGCGGAATTATTCCAGAAGATTTCAAAATAACCGATATATTAGTTGAGGGAGAAGAAGATAGAGTAAAAAGGCATATAAAAAATATCATTAGCGGAAAACTTACCAAACCCGGTGAATATTTATTCCATAAGAAAAATGGAGAAAAATTCTATGGAAGGGTGCAC
>WJKD01000263.1 GCA_014729315.1 Promethearchaeota archaeon
GCCCGAAATGAACAGTGCCAATCCCTTTGGATTATATTCTTTTGGCACACCTGTAATTTTTCTAAAATTTATCGGCGAGCGTTTGAAAAACTGAATCCATAACAGGCGAAAAACGCGGTTATTATTGAATGGTAGTTTTTGGAATAATCTACTATTTAGACCGTCGAACACGTCCCAACCTTGATAGCGGACTGATTCTATATATTTAAAATGTTTTTCTTTAACATATTTTATGTTGGTATTTTCATCCATTATTCTCAATATTTCAATGTCGTCGCGTTTCCGGTTCGAATAGATTCAATAATTTGAAAAGGCAGCATGTTTGAAATATAAATATCTTCAATCGAAATCGGTGCCGGTTTCCCGTTTCGGATGGCATTTAAAAATTCAAAGACCTCATTTTTATGACCTTTATCCTGTCCGCTCTCTTTATACTGTTTTTTGCTTTTGCCATAGATTTTCAATATTCTAAAATCGTCAAGCACCGCTGAAACACCCGCTCCAAATACTTCCAGGTATTCTTTAGGAAGCTCTTTGCTGCCATTGCTGAAATAAGAAACAGTTGCTATTGATCCATTTTCAAATTTCAAGTTTATAGTCAGGGTATCATCTTTGCTATTTGCAATATCCATTGTATAGGCTGAAACTGATACAGGTTTACTCCCTGCTATATACATCGCAAGATCAACGAAATGGCATACCTCGCCAATTATTCTCCCCCCACCAATTTCTTCATTTTGAGTCCAGTGATTTGACGGAATAAATCCGGCATTTATTCTATAATTAATAGCCACAGGTGAACCTTTTACTTCGTTTTTCAATTTACGAATCAACGGTGCAAAACGGCGGTTGAAACCTACCATTAACCGAGGGGAATTTGGTGTACCATTTAATATATTATTGTATGATTTGAATATCTCGTCCAATTCTTCAGGCGTCAATGCAAGAGGTTTCTCCACAAAGACATTTTTTCCGTGCATGAGACACTGAATAACATTCTCGGCATGCAAATTATGCCGTGTAGCAACAAATACGGTATTGATTTTATCGCTCGTATAAATATCAGACGGATCGCCGGTGGCGAGAGAAAACCCATACTTATCTGAAACAGTTCTGGAATCATTACCCAAAGCTGTGGCAATACCCTCAAAAGCCACATCATTGAATGCCGTCACATTGGGTAAAAGAAAACTTTGAGCAAACGAGCCTGCACCAATAAATCCTACTTTCACTTCATTCGGGCTGAATTTGTTTTCGATAACTAATTTTGTTTTGATTTCTTTTTCGATATCATATTTCAGCAAAATGCCCAGAAATGGTTCGGTCTTGTTCATAATCAATTCGAAAGCTTCATTTGCTTTTTCAAGTTCAAATTCATGGGATGTAACGACTGAAAGATCAATCTTATCCTGTGATATCAAATCCAAAAATGCACTCATATTTCTGTTTTCAGTCCATCTGACATAGCCATAAGGATAGTCAATACCTCTGTCTTCATATGCCAGGTCATATCTGCCAGGACCGTAAGAACACGACATGCGGAGCTCAAGTTCTTTTTTATAGTAATTTTCACGAGAAAAACCGGTAGGAACCGCCCCTACAATAACAACTCTCCCTTTTGATCGAGAAATTCTTCCAGCCAACTCAATCGGATCCAGGCTATTCGTACCTGCTGTAATAATCACCGCATCCACGCCATAGCCGGATGTGGCTTCCATTATTCGATTTTCAAGCACATCATTGGATCGTTCGAACGCCAGATCAGCACCGCTTTCCAGCGCTTTTTCAACATTAATGGGATTGATATCGATGCCATACACATGCACGCCGCTGGCATTAAGCATCTGTACCGTCAATTGACCCAATAAGCCCAGCCCAATAACAGCACAAGATTCACCCAATCTCAAATCTGCCTGACGTATCCCCTGGAGCGCTATTGTACCCACTGTCGTAAATGCAGCATAATTTAAAGGGCAATTTAGTGGGATTTTAGCACATAGATTTATAGGAACAGATACCACCTCTGCATGATTTGCAATGTCTTGCCCCGCACAGGCGACATAATCTCCAACTTTGAGCCCGGAGACCTCTTTCCCAACTTCAATCACCTCACCGGAGCAGCTATATCCTAATGGTGCCCAGGCATCCAGTTTATTCATCACTTTTCGATACGTACTTGCCACACCTTCTTTTTTTAAAGTATCCAGAACTTGTTTCACCTGATCCGGTTTTTCTTTGGCTTTTCCCAGGTATCCTTTACGTGCTGTACTTACCTTGCTGGCTTCGGTGCCAGCGCTGATTAGAGAATAATGAACTCTCACCAAAACATTTTTGGGCGCTAAGGCGGGATAAGGAACTTCCAAAACTTTCATATTGCCAGATTTTAAATTTTGTGTAAGCTGTTTCATAACTTTTATTCCAATCATGATTCAATTCAATGGATGATTATCCTGGTTTCGATTGCTACCTTGAATTTTGTGATAAAACTCTAACAATTTTTTAGATTGCTCTTCCCATGAAAACTCGGTTTCGGCAAATATACGCCCATTATTTCCGAACTTTTCACGTAGTTGACTATTCCTGATGAGTTGGTACAATATTTCGGCTAAATTTTCGGAATTATATTGTTCATCCAATAAACCGAATTTTATTTTCGAATGCAAAGATTTTACCTCTCCGACCGGATTACTGACAATTGGCAATCCTGCTGCCATAAAATCACTCAGTTTATTCGGGTACTTTGCTCTGTTTTTTTTGGTATCTTTCAGAGGGAGAATAGCAATATCCAATGTCGATAAAAACTCATTGTAATTATCAGCCCAGCCAACATATTTGTAATTATATTGATGTTTATTCTGTTGCTTCTTAGTCATTGGATCATGCTTACCGGAGACAATAAAATCAAAATTATTAAAATTATACTTATTTTCCAGAATACGCAATGCGTCATAAACGTAGCAGAATTCTTCCCAGTCACCGCTTTCATACCCAATAATACCTAATGAAATTCTATTCACATCGAGACCGTATTTTCTCTTCACATTTATTTTATCGCAAGGATAGATTTTATCTATATCACACCCGCTCGGCAAATAAAGAATTCTGGAACGATCTATACCCAATCTTAAAGTTTCATTATAAAGAAACTGGCTTATTACAACCACGCCGTCAAAGTATTTTCTTATTTTAGTGTGTGTCATCTTTTCATAGAAATTAGCTATTTTATCAGCGATAGAAAATCCGGATTTTACATCGATGCACCAATCCATCCATTCGTTTACAAACTTAGCCGAAGAAAATAATCTCTTTACAAAGAAGGGTAAAATAATAGCAGGATGATTCCCATCAAAATGATAAATATCATATTTTGAAAGTAAAATGTATATCGTTCTAAAAATAGTGTCTATCATGCCCCAGGAGTACATCCGAAATCTATTACCCAAAATTTCAGGTGATACCACCACCCTTATTCCATTAATATTTTCAGTTTTGTAAAATAATGATCGGGTAGGACTGGTCGTAATTATCGTTACCTGATGCCCTGATTTGACAAGCTCTATCGCGTAGCATTTGCTTCTTATATAATTTTGATAGTCTTTGTAGCTTTGACTGCTTATCAGAATTTTCACTTGATCGTCTCATTTATGAGTGTGCATTATTAGAATTAATAAAAATTGCATTTGCCTGCAAAATCCTTCCATCTATCGTGTTCTTGATTGATTCAATATCTCCCACAGATTACAAACTATAATTTTGATCGTGTTTTTTTCTTTGTGCTAATAAAAGCAAAATAAATGAATATTGTAGAAATGATAATATATAAAAAATCCGAAGATAAACGATAACGTGTCTGCCCTTTGAGCAGAATAAAAGGGATAGCAAACATAATAGCATATGAATACAAAATTCCAATTTTTTTATTAAATTTTTTGATGGGTAACAAAACTACGCAGATAATCCATGGCAGCACACAAACAAAACTTATCAGTTGTAATTTCCAATTTGTAAAACTATTTTTTGTATCTACCTGCGAATAAAAGGGCGAGTAATAATAATAGAAATTTGCACCTATTTCTTTAAATCCTGATTCCGCGATACTGCTTTTAACGTAATTCTGTGGTAC
>WJKD01000264.1 GCA_014729315.1 Promethearchaeota archaeon
GAAGAATACAAACGACAGGAGAAATTAGGAAATTTCTTCTGTCTGGAGGAATAGACCGATGAGAGAATCAATAAGAGAAGCAATCGGAGATACTGTTCGGGATTTAATTGAGTGTGGTGTTAAAACTTCTTTTACAGAAAAAGAATTAAAAGAATTTGGGATCGAAATTCAGGGAGTTGAAATCAAACCGAAAGATATAAAGAGAATTCGGGAGAAAACGAAGCTGAGTCAAACGGTTTTTGCAAAAGTACTGAATGTGAGTCCGTCCTCAGTGAGACAGTGGGAGCAGGGAAAACGTAAGCCAACAGGTTCGACAAAAGTATTATTAGAAGTACTCCAGAAACATCCGACCATCCTTAATTATCGAATTTCAGCCGGACACGAAAATCATTAATTTTCAGTTTAATTTCAGAACATCCATCGAGCATGGCGCCCGCGTCTTCGACGGCATTACGGTGGGCACGCAGCGAAATTTTGCGGGCGACCATCTATATCGCTCATACCTGATCAGCGACCTTGACGATCGCCGGAAGCCTGAATCGGGCGATATCTCGCACCCGCCGGACTACGAGGGACCGCGCAGTTGCGCCGGTGGTGAAGCTATTAAATTTTAATTCACCATTTTTTTGTTGACAATAGGCACACAATTTTGTATAATAAATTTATGAAATATCTTATTTGGAGCAAAAAGAAAAACGAAGAGCTGAAAAAGAGACGCAATATTTCTTTTGAAGTCGTTTCTCATTTGATTGAAACAAAACAAGTTTTGAATATTATTAAACACCCAAATGAAGATAGGTATCCAAATCAACGAATATTTGTAGTCGAATATCACAATTATGTGTATTTAGTACCATTTGTCGAAGATGACGAGCATATATTTCTAAAAACAATAATACCGAGCAGAAAAGCTACGAAAAAATACTTAAAAGGTGATAATCATGGCTAAATTAGATGATTATGAAAAAGATATATTAGAATCGTACGAACGGGATGAATGGGTCACTGTGGATAATCTGGAGGAGAAAAAAGAAGAATATGCGCAGTACGCAAAAGCAACATATTTAAAAAATAAGAGAATCAATATTCGTATCTCTGAGAAAGATTATATCGACATAAAATCAAAATCCAAAGAAGAAGGAATCCCATACCAGACGTTGGTTTCCAGCATTATTCATAAATATGTTACCGGAAAATTGGTAGAAAAAAAGTAATATAACATTTTGCCGCCTTTTATTTCAGCCTGCCAGAAACCGATCTGATAATATCACGCTCCAAAACTTTATATCAATGCGGCTAATGCAACGACACCGCTCGCCTCGCCCAATGGAAACGTCCGTGCAATTACGGTCACCTCTCCGGAAGACGGAAAATGGGAAGCCAGAACATCCATCGAGCATGGCGCCCGGGTCTTCGATGGCATTACGGTGGGTACGCAGCAAGATTTTGTAGAAGATCATGCAGATCGCTCATAACTGATCAGCAACCTGAATGATCGCCAGAAGCCTGAATCGGGCGATATCCCGGACCCGCCGGATTACGAGGGACCGCGCAGTTGTGCCGGTGGGGAAGGATGCATTCCCGCAGGCGACGCAATGTAGCGGAGCAAGGCGTTCGGACCGGACAGCCGTTCAGTTTCCGCATGGTTGCATTCAGGGACGGCATCCGGTCGTTGCCCGCCTCGGTCTCTGTCTTTTGCGGAATGCGCCTTGCTCTATCGGAAGGAAAGTTGAAAGCGAACCAGTACGAATTGCCGGCGTCAGTTGGCGCCACTTAGACAGGCGGCTTCGTGCAGCTTATCCAGGATGGTCTGCACGCCTGCCGGAAAATTGTGTGATTAGAGATATTTTTCAAGACTGCTATAATGGATTTCCAGCCCGGATTAACTTATTATAGGAGTTCTGTTTTGGTAAGAAGTGAAATTAATAGTAATAATTTACGAAATTTTTCTTGACATATTTCTATTTTTTAGTTACATTTAGTTTACTGCCAAGACAAACATACATTCTATTATATTCATTTATATTTCTGTATAATATTCAAATTGTAAGAAAAAGCATTTCGCATAATATCCGATATCTTCAAGATATACGCTTTAAAACTGGTAATTATTATCGACTTTATGAAATATACATATATGAGCTTGTTTTTTAGATATAATAGTAATTTACCTTGTTTGACAAAAAACGAAAATAACAGTTTCTATGAAAAAAGACCAAGGCAAAATAAATATTGAACAAATATCTCCTATAGAAC
>WJKD01000265.1 GCA_014729315.1 Promethearchaeota archaeon
GTATAGGTTCTCTGAATCTCATAAATAACCATGAAAATCAAATCTTAAGATAATTTTTTAAAAATAAAAAAAAATATATCAAAATGTTAATACTTTATTTCGACCGACCATCCAATTTGAGATTTTAATTTAATGTCTAAAAACTCGCTTTCCACAAAATACTAAAGCGCACTCTAATTCGTCTGCTCTTTGAATAACTAAATCGTCTCTTATAGAACCTCCTGGGTTTATGATTGCTTTTGCTCCCGCCTCAACAGCTGCTTCTAAACCATCAGGAAATGGAAAAAACGAATCTGTTCCCATATACGAACCTTCCATAGCGTCTTTATGTCCAAATTCTTTAGCTTTTTGGGCTGCTAGTTTAACAACATGAACTCTACTCTGTTGTCCTGCACCAATTCCTATTGTATATATCCCGGTGTCGTAAATTTGAACAAAACATGCAGAATTAGATTTTGCCCATTTTGAGACTTTATAAGCAAAAATTAGGGCCTCTTTTTCGCTCGAGTCGACATTTTTTTTACTAACTACATTCCATTCTTTAACTACGGGCTTATAATCATATTCTTGAACGATCGTACCTCCCAGAGTCGAGCGAATTTCTAGATTTTTATATAATTCTTCTCTCTTTTCCAATAGGTTTCCAAATTCAAGAATCCTCATATTTTGTTTTGTTTCTAGAATCTCTAACGCTTTTGGTTCATAAGATGGGGCCATGATAACTTCTACGAAGATATTTTTTTTATTAACAATAAAATCTGCCACTTTCTTGGATAGTTCCTTATTCACGCCCCAAATACCTCCAAATGCAGACATCGGATCGCAACTGAACGCTTTTTTTACAGATTTTAACTGATCAACCTCATCCATAGCTATTCCATTGGGAGAGGTATGTTTTAAAATAGCTGTCACATAATTTTTTTTGCCAAAATCAAGCAGCATATGCATACAAGAATCAATATCAAGATAATTGTTAAACGATATTTCTTTTCCTCCTAGTTGTTTTAAGCTATGAAGGCCATATTTCGCAGAAACATCTTGATAATAAGCAGCGTTCTGATCCCAGTTTTCTCCATATCTACAATCTTGAACTTTATTATAGACTTTTAATAGTGTATTAGGAAGCAAAGCATTTGGTTCGTATACTTGTTGGAGATAATTTGAAATCGCTGCGTTATAATCTGCCATGATTGAAAAGACATCTTGAGCAAGTTTCAATCTTGTCTTTTCTGTGATGGCGCCTTTATTTTTTCGTAATTCATTAATAATCTCATCGTAATATTCCGGATGTGGTACGACTATTACATCAGGAAAGTTTTTTGCTGCTGCTCTAATCATCGTAGGTCCACCGATATCAATTAATTCTAAGGCATCTTGCAGAGTTGTACCTGGTTTTTCGATAGCTTCTTTAAATTGGTATAAATTACACACCACCATATCAATAGGAGGGATATCATACTTCTCAGCGTCTTCTACATCCTTTTTAACATCTCGCCTATAGAGAATACCACCTTCTATCTTGGGATGGAGTGTCTTAACTCGGCCGTCAAACATCTCTGGACTTCCCGTATATTGAGAAATTTTCTTTATTTCTATCCCTTTCTCTTCCAAGAGCCGTCCAGTACCACCTGTTGAGAGGATCTCAACTTTGAATTCGTTAACTAATATATTTACAAACTCGAAAATATTTGCTTTGTCAAAAACACTTACCAAAACTCTTTCTATTTTTTTCATTTAACCTCACATAATGACTTAAAAATGGCGTCTCTATCTATACTAATTAAATCTAATATTTATATGAAAAAGCAAAAAATTAACGCGTAATTAATAATAAAATTGAAGGAGTTAATGCACCGATTGAAAGTTGATAAAATCGAATTAGACTAAATTTTTAATCTTACTGAGAATCTCTGTTGATTGTAAAACTTTTGTTCCAAATTCTTTTATCTTTTCTTTTTGTTCTTCAAAATCCCAAATTGTTGCCTTAAATGGCTCAAATTTGATGGCATCAATAGCTAAATTTGAGCGCAATAACACATATAAAACTCTTTTTATATCCTGATTACATTTTTGGATCAATAAATCGTCGCTTTTACTTTTTACAACTTTCTTTACCTGAGACTTGATCAGCCTTCCAATCATAGGAACTAGGTTTTTTATTAAAGAAGTCGTAGCAGTAATGATAAGTTTTTCGAGACGTTCTATCCATTTTTCACGAGTAACATTGAACATAACCCATTGAATTTCATAACCATATTTTTTATTTTCATCGACATCTTCAAAAGCTTTCAATTCTTCTATATCATCCCTTTTCTCAAAAGAAATAGAAAATTCTCTGGAGGGATCGATAAGCAGACCTTCCTTATTATTAGCTCTATATGATTTTACATCTTCTTCAGGTGTTTGAAATAAATCGATGCAGTGCGTTAACGATATTTCTAAAATTTTCGAGGGATCTTTTATTGCAGTCCTTAAATTTTTAAACGATTCCTTTCCCAGATTTAAATAAAATTTTAACTCGTCGATTGAATCTAATCCTAAAAGGTCGGCAATTTTATTTGGTTCTTTATCAAGTTTTTCTAAGAAAGAACCTAAATCTCTTATGTTAGTTTTCTCTTTAATTAAATCTATTTTTTCCGGGGATAATCCTTCCATAGTTAGAATTGAGGGAACAAATCCTTCTCTATTTAGCCTTTTTTGATCGATTTTATCTTTAATTTTTTTAACCATGCTTATTATCCGTCTTTCGCTTAGCTTTTTCAAATTTTTTTCTTCTAACTTAATTTTTTCTTGTCTCCCTGGAAACATTCTTGAGTCAATCTTTAAATGTTCAGGATTGAAATCCTCGTTAGGGGATACTATGGTTGAAAACGCCAATCGCAAACTTCCTCTTACTTCAACCATTTATAGCTCACCTCTAATTGCTTTTTAATCATTTCTTCTCATTAATAATATTTATTAAGTTATATTAAGATGTTATTTCGGGTTTATAACCTTAAGGTTGATAGTAGAAAAATTATAAAAAATAAAAAGATTTAAACTAGAAACAAATCGAGCTAAAAATGAACTAGAATTTCCCTAAAAGATCGTGAGGTTTTTGTTCACTCTGACCAACGGCAGATACCATTCCTATTTTCGCTTTCTTCAAGCTAGAAAGATTTTTTGCCCCCACATAAATCATTCCATTTTTTAGACCTTCGTTCAAAGCTAAAATCACTCCTGAAAGATCACCTACGAAAGGAACATAATCGGAAACTCCTTCAGGAAGAGATTTTGACTCAAGACTGTATCTATCCAAGATAAAGTTTGCTGCTCGTGCTTCTTTGCTGCCCATTCCTCTATAGATTTTTACCTTTCTTCCTTGTATCGTGTCTACATATCCAGGACTCTCTGTACAACCTGCAAAAAAATGACCTGTCATTATCATATCCGCTCCTACGCTAAAAGCTTTTGGTAGATCTCCTGGATTTTTAAATCCTCCATCAGCAATAAGCTTGACCTTAGGGTTGTAATCTTTAATAGCATCTGCAACTTGAGCAGTTGCGAACATAGTAGGTGCGCCAACTCCTGTTTGTATAGATGTAGTACAAATTGAACCCGAACCCATGCCAACTTTTATCCCAATTAATTTTTCATCAGAAAAATCACATTCCGTTAAGATGTGTTCCGCTGCTTCATAAGTACCGATATTTCCTACAACGAAGTCAGCCTCCAAGAAATCCATTAGCTTTTTTGTACCTTGAATATCGTCGATTTTATAATATTCAGCCACATCAATAAAGAAGATGTCAGTATATTTATCAATTTCTTTCAACATGGATTGTGCTTGAGGACTCTTTGGAAATTTTGGACTTAACGCAAGAGCGCATAATAAACGCCCTTCTTCATCCTTTGAAGCTAAAGGAAATTCGGGTTTTAAGTCTTTTTTCGTGATTAAGCCCTTCAATGTACCATCGTCATCAATAATAGGTAATTTTTCCTTTCGATGTTCGAACAAGACTCTTAAAGCATCGTTTCTTGAGGCGTTAGGTTTTATTGAAATAACATCTTGAGTCATGAAATCTTTTACTTGTTTTTCTTTTAACTCCTCTTCGAGATAAGGAAGATCTCTCTTCGTAAAAATACCGCAAACTTTATTATTATCTCCAATAACCACTAAACCACTAATGCCGTAATTTTCCATCATATATTTTGCTTTAAAAATGGGCTCGTTTGGACCAATAGTGGCAACATCGTCAATTACAAACGATCTCGCTCTTTTAACCGCCCGAACCATCTTTAATTGCTTTTCGTATGAGCAATTTCTATGGAGGACGCCGAGACCCCCGAGTAATGCCATTTTTATTGCCATTTCTTGTTCGGTCACTGTATCCATTGCTGCTGATATGATAGGGATGTTGAAAAAGTACTTACCAAGTGTGGTGGATGTATCAACTTCAGATGGTTTGAAATTCGTATATCCCGGTAAAATCAACACATCGTCAAACGTCGTTATAAACTCGTCAGTAAACGCTTTCTTACGATAATAGTCTGTCATTTTTTGAATATAGTATAAATTAGGTTGAAATGTTTGTATTATAATTCAATAATAAAAAATCTAAATATTAATATTAAATAGAATGATGATTATAAAATGTTATTGATTATCCCTTAATTAATCTCGGTTAATGATAGTTGATTTTGACCTTAACTTTAATTCCTCGTTTATCAAGTTCCCTTACAAAATAATTTGGATTAACTGCTAATTCCACAGGAATGGCCCCTTTTTCAACCAGCCCTTCAGCCATCATGATCGCTACGATAGAACCGTCCCAACCTGTAGTTCGTTCCATGGCAGTAAATCCCGTCGCCTCGTCGTAATAATCAATTAAATCCAAGATCACCTCGGCATTCTGACCGTCCTTAATTCCCAAGGATTTGACTCTAATAACCACAACATCCTTATCTTCCGGAAAGGTTACTTTTGGTTCAAAGAGCGTGTGAAATACTTCGCGAGGTTTAATTTTCATCCCATTTATCTCTATAGGAGTCAAATCAAGTAAACCTAAGTCCCAAAATGCTCTTAATTGTTGAAAGTGACCTGGATATCTTACAGTTTTGTTTTGATAAGTCTGAAGTTTTCCTTCAAAAGTCCAAGGTGCTGTAGATGTTCCTCCTCCCGTTGTAAATGCTTCAAGTGTTCCGATCGGCTCGGGAAATTTAAGCGTTTCTAATTCTTCAAAAGGCTCGATTTCAGTTAATTTTCCGTCTCTCAAGAAATAAGTAGGTTCTGCATATTCGTTTGTTAAACCTTCAATGTTGAATGTTAGAAGATAATTAAAAGGAGGTCTTGGATTCTGAGGTAATCCACCGTCCCACATATATACATGTTCGGGGTTATCCAAAAGGTCCATAGTATAGACGCACAAAGTTGTTCCCATTCCGGGGACTTGCCCGCAGTCGGGAATGATTGAAATGTTAGCCTCTTTTGCTCGAAGATTTAAGGCAATTTGTTCCTTTGTTATGTCTGTGTTGCCGCCTAGGTCACACATGCTTGCACCAGCTTTAATTGCAGCTTTAGCAATATCAAGATTATAATGATAGGGAACAGAACTTAGGAAAGAATCAACTCCGGTTAACAAATCAATCAATTCTCCGCTATTTCGGACATTTAATTCCTTTGCTGCGATATTTTCGAAATCTAAAAGCTCCTTTATTCTTTCAGCTGCTTTTTCAGCATTCTTCAGATTCTTATCGGCAATAATCACTTCCTTAGCTTTGCCAAATTTGATCATATCGTAAGCAGCAGCAGTGCCTTGTCGTCCTGCACCTATAACTGCGTAAGTGTAACTCATTAATATCACTCCAATACACAATAAAGATTGATTTAACTAACGTAGAAATTAATATTAATTTGAGTTTTTGATCGGTAGATTAAAAAAGAAGGTCGAACCTTTACCTCGTCCATTGGATTGGGCCCAGATTTTTCCACCGTGTAATTCTATTATTTTTTTTGCGATATATAAGCCCAAACCTGTTCCTCCCGGCTCAATATCCCATCCTTTTCCAAATCTCTCTATTTTTCCGAACTGAGTAAACAACCTCGGCATTTCGTCTTCAGTGATTCCAATACCGGTGTCTTCTACGGAGATTGTATAATATTCATTATTATTGGAAGATGAAATAGTTATAGTCCCATTGGAAGGCGTATTTTTAATTGCATTCGTTAAAAGATTGGTAATTACTTCAAAAATTTTCTCCTTTTCAATGAGCACGTTCATGTTGGGTTGGACATCAACGATAATTTTATGGTTTCTTTTATTCGCCAAGAATTTTACTTCCTTTACGCATTCCTCGATAAGATCGCTCAAATTTTCGTTAGAAAAGTGGAGTTCTACATTACTAGCCTCTAATCTTGACGCTTCTAAGATCTCTCCTGTCAATTGCTCTAGTTTAAGACTACCACGTCTTATTTCTTTTACAATTGATATTATCTCAGAATTTAAATCTTTAGCATGCAGCTCCAGTAGTAAATTAGAGTAGCCTTTAATCCAGACTAAGGGTGTTTTTAATTCGTGTGAAGTCCTTCGTAATAATTCCGTTTTTAAATCATTTAATTCGTTCAATTTCAAATTTTGTTCCTCGATGAGCTTTCGATGTTCAATTTTTTCGGTTATATCGGTTAGTGTGCCTCTAAGTCCGACTATCTCTCCCTTTCTATAGATAGGTCTTGCGTGCAC
>WJKD01000266.1 GCA_014729315.1 Promethearchaeota archaeon
AATTAGAGTCCATTGTTGGAAAAGAATATATTTCAAATTCACCCGAAGACCTATTTATTTATTCTCAAGATCCCGGTGCTTCTGTCCCACGTCCTTTAGATTTTGTTGTTATGCCCGAAAATACAAAACAAATACAGAGGATTGTAAAACTTGCAAATAAAGAAAAGATACCTTTAATACCAATGGGGGCAGGATTAACTTTATCGGGACTAGTAATTCCCGTCCGGGGCGGAATTGTTTTAGATTTAAAACGCATGGATAAAATTATAGAAATTAACGAGACTAGTCGTTATGCACTTATCGAAGCAGGGGTAAGCGCAGGTGCACTCCTTGCTTATCTTAACGAAAATCATCAAGACCTTCAACCCCCTATACCTGACGCGCCTCCTTCGGTTACAATAGCAGGGAATGCTTTAATTCACGGTTCGGGTTATTTATCTCAGAAATATGGAAATCACGGAGATATGATCAATGGTTTGGAGGTAGTCCTTCCGAATGGAGAAGTTTGTCGTTTAGGTTCTTGTGCGGTATCAGACTATTGGTTTTCCAGAGGTCCAATACCGGATTTAATAGGACTCTTTACTAGTTCTTTTGGAACGATGGGAATAGTAACTAAACTTTCGATAAAATTATTTCCCAAACCTAAACATCGAGATATTGCTTTTGGATTAGTGAAAAAGAATAAAATACTACCCAAGCTGGTTTTAAAAGTCACTGGTACCGATCTGGCTGAAGATTTCCTCCTTGGCGTTCAAGACAAACCCGAGTGGATGAAGGGTTACACTTTCGTTATGGTATACATTACTGGAAATACGGAGGAAGAGATAGAGACAAAATCTAAAAAGTTAAAAAAAATATACCGCAAAAACGGAGCAAGATTCATGAAGGCTCCCGAAAGATTGAGAGAGATTTTTTTGGAAAAACCTCAATTTGCTGCTAAAGCTGCAGATTTTAGAAAAGGAGGAGGATTTGAATATGTAGGCAGTTTTATGCCTCTTGCAAAATTGCCGGAAGCATTTGATCTTGCGAGCGAAATATCTATTAATCACCACATTGTTCCAACTTTAGTTGCCAGAATAATTGGTAGAGGGCATAATGTAATGTTTGCTGCGTCGTATTCTTTTAATCGAGCAGATCCTAACGACATGAAAAATGCTCGAAACGCTTTAGAAGAAACCAACGAAATGGTTTTAGATCTTGGCGGAATTCCCTGGAAGGTGGAGTTAGCGGGACAAAAACAAGTTCTCGAAAGAATGAATCCTAATTATAAACTATTGCTAAAAACTTTTAAAAATACCCTTGATCCAAACGGGATAATGAATCCTGGAAATTGGGAGGTGAAGTAAATTGGAAATAAATATTGAAAAAGATTGGAAGAACATCGTGCACAGATGTTTTCGCTGTGGCTATTGTAAATTTACCTACGATTATTCCGATTTTAATTGTCCAAGTTACAAAAAATTCAAGTTTGAAACATATAGTACGGGCGGAAGATTGTGGTTAATTTACGCAATAATTAACGGAGATCTCGAATGGAGTGAAAATCTCGCAAATGTATTATATGCGTGCTCAACTTGTGGAAATTGTATGGTAAACTGTCGATTTGAAAAATTTAACGGATTTCTTGTAGATATAATAGAAGCAGCGAGAAAAGAAGCTGTAGAAAATGGATTTTGCCCAGACAAGCAAAAAGCTTTATTAGAACGAACAATGAACGATAAGATGTATAATCCCTATGGTGAAATGAACTCAGATAACGAAGAACTAAAAAAAGAATACAACTTACCAGATCAAGCAGAATGGGTGTATTTTATTGGGTGTACATCCAATTATCGTCAAAAAGATCTCAGGGACGCAACTTTAAGATTTCTTAAAAAAGCTAACATTGACTTTACCTTAATTGACGAGCACTGTTGCTGTAGTCCAATTATCAGAACAGGACAAACAAAACCTGCTAGAGAATTTATGAAATTTAATGTTCAAAAGATTAAAGAAGCGGGTGCGAGTAAGGTTATAACATCTTGCGCGGGATGTTGTAGGACATTAAAGGTTGATTTTCCAAAGCATGGTGTGGATCACCAATTCGAGATTTTTCATACATCAGAACTTGTTAATCAGCTTTTAAATAAAGGAAAAATAAAATTCACCTCAAACTACAAAAAAACTCTCACATACCACGATCCATGTCATCTGGGACGGCATATGGGGCTTTACGACGCTCCAAGAGAAGTATATAGGATGATCCCTGGCATTACACTTAAAGAGATGAAAAGGAACAGAGAGAACTCTTGGTGTTGTGGTGCGGGAGGGGGAGTTAAAATAGGATATCCAGATTGGTCCTTAGAAATTTCAAAAGAAAGGCTCGAAGAAGCTCAATGCACTGGAGCACAAGTTTTGTCTTCCACTTGTCCTTTTTGTAAAACTAATCTTTCGGACGCTAACAAAAAGTAGGGAATGAATTTTGAGGTAATTGACTTAATTGAAATTCTAGACAAACTCGAAATAGAAAGGATAGAATAAAAATTCAACTTATACATTTCTTCTTACATTTTCATTTCGCAGAGGCATGTAAAAAAGAAAATAACTATTTTTGGGGAAATGGAAGAAAATTTAAACTCAATTTTTAATTTGGTCTTTTTTTTTCGATTCCGGTCTTATGTAGCCGAAATATGCCCCCATTATTCCTAAGATAGAAAATAACCACGCCAAATAGTAAAAAGGAGTAAACCCCGGAATATCAAATGCTAGTATCATTAATCTATCAAGTAAAAAACTTAAAAAGATTAGCATAAAGCACAAAGACATTATCGTCAAAGAAAGAAATGCGCTTTTATACGCCTTTTCTTCTACTCCTCTATAGGCGCTGATTGATCGATACATAAAAGGAAAATATATTATCGACATAAATATGAAAGTCAACAAGAACGCAATTGCGTCGAGCAAAACAGACAAAAGCCCATGTCTAGGTTCATATATTACCAAATCGTAAAACGCCGTAAAACTACCAAAAATTATTACAACATATTTAAAGACTTTGTTGTAGTCTTTTTGGAATATTTTAACCTTGAACACATAAGATAAAAATAAAGCGATACACACTAAAAATTCGCTCACTCTAAAGCTGAGAATTCTGAAGAATATCCAACCAAGCGGGGAATATGGTTCCACGATCAAGTCGAACTTTAAGACCACGAATATTTTTGACAGTAAGGAAAAAAAAATTGCTAAAATATAAAACGAAAATATCAAGACTAAATAAAGAGTTAATTCGTGTCTTTTTTCCAAATATCTTAAGACTATCAAAATTAATAAGATCAACGCAATGGCAAATACAAAGGCCTCGTAAATCATTCCGACGGAAAATAGAAATCTTTCTTCTGGACCCGAGATTGTGAAGTTGAGCATATATTTTATTAGAAGAAAGTGATATTTAAAAATTCTTTAAATTACAGCTACGGAAAATTATAAATATAGAAAAAATAAAAATAATGTAGTTTAACTACCTTATTTAGTCAATGGATTCTCCTATAGCTAACCGACAAAGATCGCTTAAGAGATAGTTCTTAAGACCTTTCCTTCCTGCTTTTGAACCGATACTCTCTAAACACATAGGGCAACAATACGCAACTGCTTCAGCGTTGTGATCTAACATGTCTTTAATGTTTTTATTCTGAGCTTCGCGCATTAATTTTTTCCTTCCCAATAAACCTAAAACCCCTGCGCAGCATAGAGCGTTTTCTCTGTCATATTCTCTCGAAACTCTTTCGATGCCGATTAGGTCGCAGATCTTGTCTACATATTCGTCGATTTCGGGCATAAATCTATTAGAACAACTACGTTGATAAGCAATCTTCATATTCAACGGAGTAATTTCAGATTCGTGATCCTTCAAAAAGTCATATAAATATTCGTAAATGTGAATCACTTTAAAGTCTTCGGGCAATTCTATGTTATTACGTGGACAATAAGAAGCGTAAAAACCATAACATTCGTCGTGGAAGCAAATCATTTCCTTAATTCCTTGCTTTTTAATGTTCTCTATTATAATTGGGGCTCTTTCCCTGATAATAGAATCTCTCCCGTAATGATGATATAGTAAGTTACAGAAGAAGGATAAGCCGCTGACATATTGTAAATCCTCAAAGATTTTACCTTCCATATTTTCTGCGTTGGATTTTACGAATGCGCATTTATTTAGCACGGGTTTGCTTGGATCAATGTCTTTAAGTCGTAATTCGTCGTGTGGTTTGTATCTCTCAACAGTAGCCTTTAAAAGATGAGGGTTGACACCTAGAGAGTTATATTTTTCTTGCAATACCGTAATTAAGTCAAAAGGGTGCGAATTATAAGGACAATACTCGTCGCAGGCAAAGCACGTGATACATTCACTCAGCACGCGAGATTCTTTTCCATCTATCATCTTAGCCATTTCAGCTTTCGCATCTTCCTTAC
>WJKD01000267.1 GCA_014729315.1 Promethearchaeota archaeon
AGAGATAATAAATCAATTTCTTTATAAATTTAAGAGGAATGAACTCATCTCTTAACTACACTGAAGTGGATGAGAAGAATAAATGCTATTTTCAATGTTTTTTATAGTTATTTTATAGAAATTATATGGGGTAATATGATTGGGAAAAGTAGAAGACGTTAAAGAAATATTAGAACAACTTGAAAAGAGAGCATCTGATATTGTTGGTACTGCCGTAATACGCACTAATGGTTTAGTGGTTACATCCGCGTTTCCTGACGAAACTAACGAAAGGATGATCGCTGCTATGTCAGCAGCGCTTTTAGGTACTTCCAAGAGAACCGCAGAGGCATTGTATAATGGGAATTTTAAAAGTCTCAATCTTGAGCTCGACCAGGGTAATATGTTTTTAATTAGCGCTGGACCGGTAATCTTGGTTGCAATTACAACTCAAGAACCCAATGTTGGTTTATTAACTTTAGAAATGGAGGAATCTAGTAAAAAAATTAGAAAGATCTTTGAAGAGGTGGATTAAAGAAATATGGTAGATAGAAAAGAAAGACTTAAGCAATTGAAATTTATTGCTTCAATTTTTAAGATGTCGATGGAAGAGTTTAATAAGGTTATGGGACCAGAAACCATTCAAACTGTCTTTAGACTCATTGGAGAAAACCAAGGAAAAGCAATAGAGGAGCGAATAAGAAAAAAATATGATATTAAACAATGGACTCCTGAGTTATTCGCCGAAAAGCTAGTACAGGAAGTATTCGAACCCGCAATTGGTAAAGATAATTCTGAGATTACAAGAGACGGAGATGAATTGACCGTGATCGTGAAAGCTTGTCCTTTTAAGAAAGCGGGTATTGATATTTCGGATAAATTTTATTGTACTTACACCCAAGGACTTGTCGAAACTGTAGCAAAAGAGACTTTACAGGATATATCTTTTAAGACGGAATGTCTCCAATCAACCGGAGAGACCGAATGTATATTTAAAATCCAATTAATATAAATTCTTTATAAAAGATTCAACCAGTTTTGAAATATGATTCATTCTATACAAATCCTTCGGAAATCCGGAGAACCGATCTTCACTAAATTTTTTGACCAAGCTAATTCTTGGAACGAAAATTTAACTGGTGGCTTGATCTCTGCACTTTATCATTTTACAGATAAATTATTTGGTTCCAAAATAGAAGACATAGAAATCGAATCGTACCGATTATTACTTGAAACTGACGATGAGATTAACTTGATATTTGTGGTTATTTTTGACAAATACGATAGTAGTGTAAACATTAAAAAAATTCTTGGAGATTTAAAGGGAATATTAATAACTGAATATAAAGAAGTTTTAGAAAAGAATCTTTGTACTGAAGATGATTTTGAAGGATTAGACCAGATAATTGATGTCTTCATATCATCTCCTTCAAAAATCGATCCAATGGAAATTTTAAAACCTCGATATATCAAAATACTAAAAGACTTCCGAACAAAGGGAGAAATACTAGATTGCGATTTAATTTCTTTGGAAACAGGAGGACCCATAATGCATGAATGGAAACAAGATTTCTTAGATATGTGTCTACGGCAAATTGACGCTTTTTATAAATCCGCAAAAAACTTAAATTTGACTCAAATAATTTTATCTTACACAGGACGGCATTTAATACTTTACAAAGTATCTGATATACTTATCTTAACGGCATTGTTAAATCAAGATGTTTCGTTAGGTTTAGGAACTCTTTTAATAGAAAATGTAGCTAAAAAAATAGCAAAAATAGGATAATAGCTATAATTTATTAATAGTGAGATAGGCGAGCGTTTGGTTTACTAAGGTATAGGCTATCTCTCCAAATGTTATTGGTCCCGTAATCTCTCCTGTTTTCTTCCCTTCTAATTCTGAATAGAGATAATTAAGTATGCAGTTACATGCGAAAATTATATTTTCGACATTATCTTTAGGGATTTGATTGATAAATTTTGAGATGTAATCTTCAATGGGTTGAGCGAGTTTGTATTCGAAACCCTTGAATATTGGAGCATAAAAATCAACCTTATTGTTTTTTTCGTCAACATTTTGAAAACTTGTATTAATCATTGCACCAGAATAATCAGCAACTAAGGGAAGACGAGTATCGATTTTGTTTTCTTTAATATATTTTGCAAAATTAAGATTTCTTCCGTTAATTAGAGCTTCTTTTGCACTAAAGCCATCTTCGGAAAAAATTATTGAATCACCATCGCCTTGTTCAAATATATTAATAATATTGACTTCTGCATAGTGACTCTCTGGGATCTTAACATGGATCACTACTGCTTTGTTTTCATAAAATGACGAGGAACTTCCATCAAATATTAAGGGTTTAATCTTTCCCAAGTCGTCTAGATGAACCCCCGAAATCCAACCAATTAAAGGATGGGTGGCAAATCCTTCGAAGGTATGGGCATTCAATGCAAAAGAGAAATGTAAAGAACAACCCGCGGGCATTATGATAAAGCTAAAATCCATTTCTCCTTCGTCGATGTATACATTTTTAATTGAATCCTCGTCATATACCCTAATAGATGTATCAATGACATATTCGGGTAATTTAGTTCCATAAATCTTTTCTTGAGTGGATAAACCACCCACATGGCTCATAAAATATGGGATTGTTCCACCTATCCAATTACCCTTAGGAAGTTGTTTTAATAAGTGTTCGTCTCCCGCTAATAATAAAGAATCACCCTGGTTTATTTTTTTAGTAATTTCTTCAACGCTGAACATGACTTTGTTCATATTTTCTTCCCACCTTTGATTATTTTCTTAAGATCTCTCTTTACAGTAGGTAATCTTTCAGTTTTAACAAATAACTGTCTTATTTCAGCAGCACATTCTTCAACGAGACTAGGATCTGGATTTAGTTTTAAGGTTAATTTTAACCGTGCTAATAGAATTTTAGTCGCCAAAAATTCGAAATCAAATTTTATTTCATCGGATAAAATTTTCTCCCAAATCTCATGTGATAAAGGAGGTACTAAAGAAGATGAAGAGTCCATTTTCTCACCATTAATTTTTTATATTTATTCTTTTATTCAGCAAAAATAAAATTTTATTTTAAGGTCTATTCCTATTTATCGTAAATTAAAAATTAAAAATATATGATTTTTCTTAATAGCTGTTTCTTCTTGAATCTTATATGGTCCAATTTTTATTATTTTTGTCTATTTATAAACGAAAAACTATATAGATATCTATATCTTAAAATACACACATAAGCAAAGATTAAAACATAAGGAAATATGTTAAGAATTATTGTTATTTAAGCTTGAGATTGATTGGTTATGGGAATATTTTCGAAGCTGAAAGAATTATTTGAAAAAAAACCGACTGAAACATTACATGAATTGGAAGAGAAAATAAAACAGTTACAAAAAAAAACTAACTCGAAATCTATAGCTGTGGTAGGAATTGGAGGGAGGCTAAAAGGGTTACCCTTAGTTTACTCCACTGAAGATGAGGACAGTCTAAAAAACTTTTCTGCTCGATTAATTGAATTGATAAAAGACCTAACGAAATTTGCTGAAGAAAGACAGGTTAAGGAATTCACGGTGCATTATTTGGATTCAATATTGTTTTTTAAAGTGATTATAGAAAATATTGGGTTTTTATCACATACCCAATTTGAATCCGATATTGAAGTCGTTAAGCAATGGATTATGAGAAATTTAAGTAATTTAAAAGAGATTTTTGAAGAAAAAGTCTAAATTTTCTAAATATAGAAGGATTGGATTATTCTATATTCGTTAAGTTTTCCAACTCTTTTTTCTTTATTGCAACTATTAAAATTGCAATAAATATTAATCCACATCCAATCCAGGCTTGCCAAGAGAGTATTTCATCTCCTATTAAAAAAGATGCGAATAATACGGCAAATACCGGTTCTAATGTAAAGATTATAGCAGTTTGAGAGGGATCAATGTGTTTTTGACCCCAGTTTTGAAAAATAAAAGTAAATGTGGTAACTCCAATGCCCATATACAACATTACTAACCAAAAAGATATGTCCGAGGCGATTATGTTATATTCTTCCCTTAAGATGAGCGAACTCATTAAACAAAGAATAAAAATGGTTGCCAATTGGACGATTGTGTAAAGATATACATCCACTAGTCTCACATATTTATCATTAAAAACTATAAACAAAGCACAAAAAAATGCACAAAATAAAACTAGTATATCTCCAATTAGAACTCCGGAATCTCCTTCTAATAATAGTAAGCCCATACCTATTATTGATAATATAACGGCCACCCATACATTTTTACCTACTGGTTTTTTAAAGCCTAACCATACGATAAAAGGAACTATCACGGTGTTTAACCCAGTAATAAAACCTGTTTTTCCTGCTGACGTTGTTTGTAAACCAATAGTCTGAGTTGTAATCGCCAGGTAATATATTAATCCCGCAACAGCACCCATCCATATTATTTTTTTATTTATGTGTTTTAATCGAAAAAAAATAGGAGTAAATCCAATTAAAGCAATTAAAAATCTTAGGCTAAGGTAAAGAAATATGGGAACTTCTTTAGTTACATTTTTGGTAATAATAAATGTAGTGCCCCACAACACCGTAGTAATAATTAAGACTGCAACGGCTAAACTGCGTGTTTTTGATGATTCAGAAGAGCTCATAAAAAAGAATAATTTTACTTTTATAAGGTGTTTTTTAAAGTTTGAAAACTATCAAGTAATAAAAAACTAATCCTATTGCTTTAAAATTAAGAAAAATAGAAATTATTAATGTCCAAAAACTACCCACGGTTGTATAAATCCAAAAATTTTCGAGATATTGAATCCAAATTCTGAATTCCTCTTATCGCAAAAATCATTAAATACTTCGAATGGAGTTGGTCGTGGCTTTTACTGACGTTATGAGCAAGTTCGTGAGCAACAATAAAAATCCATATAAGAAATAATGGAATTTCTAAAGAACCATCGTGCATAAGAAAATAGTTGAAAATTAACTGTCCTTTATAGTTAAACGCGTTTACAGGTGCTTTAAAATAAGCGATTCTTACTGATTTAGCGTCTCCTCCAATAATCTCAACAATATATTCGAGCATTTCTTGAAATTTTTTCAACAAATTTGATGTCAGGTTAGCAGCTAGACCATCTTGTTTATAATAATGAATCCCGCTTTTTTCCTCTAAAATCAATTGTGGTATCGCGGGTGTTATATCTAATCCTCCGTAAACCGCCCTTCCGGCAAATTCCATAGATTTGTAAAGTTTCTTATCCACATTTTTTATCTTTTTTTTTACATTTCGATTAATATTATAATAGGTTGTCATATCATTGTTATCTAAGTTCTGATCTAATCTTTCTTTGACATATTTAATAAGATTGTTGCGAGAAGGGGGTGATTTAAGAATTATATTAATTTTATCTTCTGTTTTGATTTTATCAGAGGGGTTAGCTTTCCCATCAGTTCCCGAAAGCTGAGATCTACTGTTAGGATCAATTACAAAAAACCTTTTAGGTTCCCATCCTAATCCCTCTCTATTCTTAATACTAGGATTTTTAACTAACTTGTTAGCTTTAGCTAGATTTTTTATCGAACTAATGTCCTTTGAAAGGTTTTTGAATGTCTTAACAGATTCCGGAATTTTTAACTTAACTTTTGGAATATTATATTTTTTCGATTCGAGAATCAGCGTAGAAAATCCTAAATCTCGAAGCGTATTTATTTGATCCTCAGATTTTAATAATTTTTCAATCAGAGATGAGATTAATTTTGCTTTAGGTAAATTCGAAGCAAATAATACGGAAGAAATCGATATTGATAATTCAGTAATAAATCTTTCGGGGTGTTTCAAACGAAAATCTTTGGTGATACCGATTATATTTTGTTCAGCATCGTATTCTACTGCTCTACCTTTAATTTGATTTTTATAATGTTTATATTTAAGCTCGTAAACGATTTCTTCACAAAATATGCATTTTGTCCGGTATAGTCTCCTCTTCCAATTCTTATCCATTCTAAGGTTACTGTCTTTTACAATCACTTTAATGAAGGGAACTAGCT
>WJKD01000268.1 GCA_014729315.1 Promethearchaeota archaeon
CCGGGGAACTATTGTCAAATGCTCCCCGAACATTGTCTTTGATCTTTATGGCAACATACAATTTATTCGATTGATCGCTCCACAATGCCTTCCACGTGACGAGATTGTCATTCCAATCCGTCCAATCCGAACCCCAAACATTTGGGGCTCCACCTTTTAAAAGCGAGTCCTCCGGTGTATGGTCCCAAAAGATTTCATTAAACATTCCGTCTATTACCGGAGCGGAATATTGGGCGGGTATTTTGTAGGCTATATATTCATAACTTTCCGGATCAGGATTAATGATCCTGAATTCTCCATCGCTTTTGTCCATTACCGATGGATCTAAATCGGATACAACGCGAAACAGGCAGTGATCCGAAACATTGTCCAAAACTGTAGTATAGCGATATGCTCCATCATTCGGCGTTAAATATCCTTTCGTAATATCCCACCAGGTTTGTCCGCCTGTTGTGGAGATGTCGATTCGTACTCTGCCAGTGTATCGATCAGATTCCCAATTGATGTGACAATAGTCGCCTACTTCATAAACTTCCCCGCCGTTAGGGCTGGTTACTTTTATCCAGGTGGGAGCAACAGCAGGTCCAACAAATATCGACATCATGCCGATCCTATTGAACTGACCTCCCAAAGAAGCAGTGCCCGATGCATTGATCGTGAAATTATAACTACCATCGATTGTAGTATTTTGATAATAATTAGCATAGATACCATCATTAGCCGAACCATCACCATGTCTGCCATCATCGTACAAATTCATAGCATCCAGTGTTCTCATTAAATTTTGATCAGAGTTTATTGAGTTGACATTATTGAGTTCATTAGAATGTTCGGCTGTCAGTTTTTGTCTCGCACTGTAGCTTGTGGATGGTCCTTGAATATCCGCCGAGACATTTGCGCCTGTAATGGGTTGACCATTTTCCTTTAGATCTGCTTTGACGAGTATTTTGTCTCCTGCATAATATGTGTCGCTGCCAAAAGAAGTATTCATTTTTAAATTAGACGCACCAAAGACCAAAGCACTATAATCCTCCGCTGAAGGTACGTCAACGCCCTTGATAATCAATGTCCATTGCCCTGGTTCAGGAGAGCTAATGGTATAAAAATCATACGTGGCGCCCTCAGTATAAGTAATAGAGGGATCAGAAGCTGCTTTCGCAGGATCGATAGTGGTGCCGCCGGGCGTTCTAAGTTCGAGGTCGACATCGCTGCCTTCGAAGGTCACGGAGAATGTGATAGTGCGGGTTAAGGCATCAATGAAAGTATCAAAATACTCTGTTAATCCTTGCCATATCCTGCTTTTATAAGTTGCAAATACTTGTTCGTTGGTTACGCCTGTTCTAATGAAAAGATAAAGTGCCTGGAGATCTCTAGCATCCGGGGCATAAGTATACGTGCCTCCGGTTTGGCGGGCAATATCTTGCAATGTGCTTTCGTCAGATTCGGCTCCAAGAGCGACTGTATAAATATCTGTGTTATCCGGAATGGAGGGCAGTACGTCATAAGCATCAGGATCAGCAGTATTGAGACCATCACTTAAAAACACCATTGCCTGATGTTTATTGGTGTCGCCTTTGTTTAATTCACCCTGCCCTGCCTGAATACCCGCTCCCATAGAAGTTGATCCAAAAGAAGTAATTCCGTTAATAGCAATCTGGGCAGAAGTTTTCGTTGCGTCCGACACAATTCGTGTCATCGGAAAATCAACCCGGGCTAAGTCATTAAAACTAACAACAGCGACATTATCTCCTGTTTGCATGAAGCCGACAAACGTCTTTGCTGCACTTTTTGCTGGCTCCATATAGTTGGAAGCTCCCATGCTGCCGGAACGGTCGAGGACGAGTGCTGCGTCGACACCAGCCTCAATTTGAAGAGAATGCGTCCATTTATGATTTCCCCCGGATACAACCCAGTCGTAGTCTGCTATATTGTAGCCCCTTCCAACACCCGGATCCATGTAATATAAATTGTCGCCAATCATTCCGCGACCAACCAAAACATGTCCATCCCCAGTGTTCCACTTCCATCCGATAACAAATGGACGTTTAGCAATAATTTCGGACTCGATAGTAGATTTAGCAAGAGCGAAAAAATACCCATAACTGTTATGTCCCCAATTTTCGAGAATGTCCTGAATACTACCCCCAGCGCCATACATTGAGTTGGGCTGATTACAAATAGCCCCATTGGGATTTGTACAACAATCATCATTGCCCCAATTGGCTTCTTGTCGTGCCCAATTGACAATTGTGCACTGTGTAAGATTTGTTTTATAATAGGATAAAATTGCCTGACTGCAAGCAGCCCAACACCAGTTGCTTTCTTCCTGAAAAATCTCTGGGACATCCAGTACCTGCGCATTTCCATATATAGCAAATTCAGTACAAAATAATGCGATAAAAATAAAATACTTGAACTTCATCAATTTTTTTATTAACATATCGCTCTCCTTCTCTATATCATTTTTTAAAAAGTTGCAATGATATTTATGAAAATAAACATTATATTGGTTTTTACTATTCATTTAAATTAATTGCTTGAATAAATTTTGGAATTAAGTAATTAGGATTATATAACTTATATTTATTATCGGAAAAAGAATCTAGTTTCAATGAAATCTTTGTTGATTCAAGTGGCATAATTTTCTGTATTCCATCAATTGAAAAAATGAGGAAATCAGATGCAGCTTGAAAAATTCTGACAAATAAATATTCAGAACCAAATTTTTGTTCTACAAGGTTTAATTCGCTAGCAATTCCAGAGCTTCCTAGTGCAACAGCTTTCCATTCATTTTTGATATAATCAACAGTTAGAAGCGTTCTATATTCTCTTTCATAAATGAGTGGGAAATACCAAAGCTTAGTAGGAGACAGCAATGAAGACATAATAGCATGAGAATCATGGTTTTGAATTAGTTCAGGCACTATCTGATAGACTTTAAATGGTCTGCCAAGAGTCACTTTGTTGAAATCGACCCCTTTGGCAAAGCCAAAATGATCAAGATCATTGGCTGGAATTGCGTCCAAAAAGTGTTTAAATCCTGACTCTGCAGCTTGTTGTACGTCATCAGGAGCGACTCTTTCTGTTGAAAATGAAGCGATTTGTAGAAATGAACAGATAATAAAAATCATAATTAAAATTGATAGCTGAGGATTTTTTGGTTTAAGCATTTTGTTTCTCCCTTAATTTTATTTTGAAAAATATAAGACAGTAACTGATTATATTTCTTTCAAAACATAAAATATATCATTAACTCCGCAAATAATGATACACCGTTTCACATCTCACTCTTTTGCTGGATTGATATAGTTTATTTTCATGTTAAACAACGATAGAAGTCTGCAAAATTATAATATCTAAAATCAATCAACTGAAGTCCAAAGGTGAGGCGCAAGAAGTTACTAAAAACTAATTTAATATTTTATAAATAAAAGTCAATAGAAATATTCAATATTTGCAGAAAAATCAAAAATAAATGCTATTTTAATAATTATTGTAAATGTGCTTGAAAGGGCATTGAAATGAAATAATGTTTTCACTGTGAGAAATAGCATCCGCCCAGGTTCAAACAATATCGAATAAACCCGGGCGGATTTACATGATTTTAAAATTTAGGCTCCCACACTACTTCAACAAAATCATCTTATGACTAAAAACATTGTTCTCCACCTGCAATCGATACAGGTAAATTCCGCTACTGACTTTTTCGCCGGATGTGTCAGTACCGTTCCAGGTGACGGTGTAATGTCCGGGGGATTGCTCTTCGTTTATCAGTGTGCGGATCTGCCTGCCGTTCAGATCGTAGATCGTGAGGATAACTCTGGCAGTTCGGGAAATCTGATATGGAATGTGCGTGTCCGGGTTAAAGGGATTAGGGTAGTTCTGCAATAATTGGTGTTTATCCGGTAGCAGCATATCATCAGATGTCGAAACATCAACTGTGGATTCTGTGTCCGCGACAAAATCAGTGATCACGGAAAAGCCGTTACTCTGGTACACAACAGGCTGCCCTGCCTGGAATGCAACAGTTGCGATATGTTCTGTGTCAGTTGATTTTTTCCACACACGGAAGCGCAGCGTATCACCTGCCACAAATCCATCCTGATCTGCGGTCTGGTTGTTATCGCCCCAAACTGTCAGGGCTTTATTCTCGCCCTGCCATTCGGCAGCGCCGCAGCACAAGCCTTCCGTGGTAAACACACCGATCTCGTCGCCGTATTCCAGCGGCGCACCATCGGAGTAGCGCGGATTGGAAGCGGTCGTGATGACAACAACAGCATTATCACCCGTACCTTCGGTAAATGTGAAATGTTCGGTCTGTGTTTTGCTTAAACCAGCGGGCTGATCTTCTTCCGCGAATTGCGCTGTCGCCGCCGGATAAATCAGCGTTGCAGCCGCGTTCAAATAAACCTGATAGCCCTGTCCCGGCTGCATGTCTCCGATATCGTTTATGCTGTACGTGGGGATATAAGCTCGACCATTGTTATTCTTAGCAATAACC
>WJKD01000028.1 GCA_014729315.1 Promethearchaeota archaeon
AGTCGTGTTTGTCAGGGGGAAGATCACCGCGATCAAGCCGCAGAAGCTGCTGCAATTTACGTTGTTCGATCCCAACAAAGGGATTGCGGATGTGCCGGAGAATTACGTGCTGGTCACTTATGAATTGAATGCCCTGAATGATGGGACTGTTCTCAGCATTACACAGGGCGATTATGCAATGATCGAAAAGGGCAATGCCATTTACGAAGAAACGGTCAAGGGCTGGGATTTTACATTGCCTGTTCTGAAAAAATTACTGGAAGATAAGAACAATTAGCAGGCGTGTGGCTATTTAAAAACCGGAATCGATTCATGGAAAGAGTTTGTCTTATTCTATTCGAGCACAGTATTTTTGATGGGCGCATCTTCTACAAAGAAGCAATGTCACTTGTGCGAAATGGTTTCGATGTGACACTTCTTGTGCCGACAGTGGACAACCGTTCACTTGGACTCAAAAAAGAGGTTCATTTATCCAAAGATACGAATTACGAATTAGACGGCGTTAAATTTACAGCTTACCATTATAATAAAAAATTACCGAAACAACTGAATATCCGACAATATTTCTGCAAACGGGATTTAATTAAAAAGCTTGTTCAAATTGATGCGGATGTGTACCATTTTCATGAAGACGGACTGACGATGGAAATCGCTGCAGATCTGAAAAATATTTTGCCGGATAAGAAATTAGTATTCGATTTCCATGAGTTTTTTGTGAGTAGCTATCGTGAGAAAAAGGGCAAAATTGATCTCATCAGCAGATACATAAGGCTGGAAAATAAAATTTTAAAAAAAGCTGATTTGATTATTACGGTTAGCGATTTTCTTAGTTCATATTATGAAACATTATGTAATTGTCCGATCATTACATTATTAAATTGTCAATCCGAACGAATCTTCCCATTTCCGAGGAAAAATAACGAAAGCGATAAAACATTTTGGGTTGTTCATGAAGGACGGCTTTTATTTGACAGAGGCTTGAAACCAATAATTGAAATAGCACGCACAGTAAAATCACCTAATATTAGATTTTTATGTATAGGCAATTTGCCCAAAAAAGAACTCCAATATTTTCAAGCAAAGGTAGAAGAATACGACATTTCGGATAAATTCCATATAACCGGCTTTCTTCCATATCTCAAAGTGCCGCAATGGCTGGCAAAAGGAAAAGTTGGTTTAACTTTTATGATGTCTGATAATACAAAGAGGACTATATCAAACAAGTTTTTTAATTATATACGATTTGGCATTCCAATAGTAGCACTGCATCATCCGATTACAGATAAAATTATCGAGAATTTTCAAATTGGGATGGCATTCAATCCAACTGAGATCGACCGAATTGCAGCGTATATCCAGAACTTAGCCTCAAATAAGAAAACTTACCAGCAGTTATCTCAAAATGCAATGGCTGCATTTCGGTCAAGTTATAATTGGGAGACCATGGAAAAACGGCTTATAGATGCTTATAACTTATTGAATTGATAGTTTTATTTTCGCAAATAGATAATTTGATGATATAAAAATTTCGTACATTAATTTAATACCTTTCTAAGTTACTTGAATAGAGAAATTACAAATACAAAGTAGAGCCATGTTTGAAAAAATCTGGAAGAAATTAGCTAATATATTTAAAATCAGACGTTTTGATCTTACGTTTGTTTGCCAGAGAGGGCGCGATTATTTCGCGTATCCCATCTTGGCAGAATTAGAAAAACAATATAAAATTCATTATGTCATTATCCGACATAGTCGCGAGTACCTCTATAAAAGATTAAAAGGAAGAGTAGTCTGGATAGAATGGGCTCTAAAGCCAGCTTCCGTATTCTCAAATCGAAAACTCAGGGGGAAAAAATTATTCGTTCGAGTTTTAGGAAGCGAAGTCTATACAGATTGGATGGAAAAAATTAATTGGTCCGAAATTCACAGACTAATTTTTGTCAACCGGAAAAGAGAAAAGGAATTTAAAGGAAGTATTACCAATGAGGTGAACACAATCACAATTCATAATGCAATTCAAATAGATCATTATGCAGCGAAAGCTGTAAAAGCCAGTGCGAAAAAACTTTGTTGTTTTAGCATTGCATTCTTACCATGGAAAGGTTATAAAGAATTACTAATTTTTTTTGCTAAACTTCTTGAAAGGAAAGATTGCTTTCGTTTAAATTTGATGGCAAGAGAGGCGAAAAAAGAATTAGAGAAAAAATATTTTGCCGAACTAAGGAAGACAATTAAAATGTTAGATATCGAAAAAAAAGTCACAATAAAATTGAGAAAAAATCAAATTTATATAAAGGATGATCATCTCAACGTCACGAAATTTTTACATGGTAACGATATTTTCCTCTCTTTTAGTAAGCGAGAAAGTTTTCATTATGCTTTTGCGGAAGCGCTTCTTTGCGGACTTCAAGGTTTTTATAACAGTTGGTATGATAATTCAGCACAGTACTTTTGGGAAAATTGGTGTTATTCTAGTGAAGATAAAATGTTATCAGGAATTCTTAAGTGGGACGAACTACCGATTTCACAAAAAGAAAAAGCTATTCAACAAAATAGAAAATATGTTGTTAATCATTTTAATTCGTCAATAGTTTCACAACGATTTGGACGGCTGCTATTTAAAGATGAATAGAATAGTAAAAATCAAATATTTTCATCACGGTTTGCTGCCCAGCAATTCTCCGTCTCCCACATTCGTGACGTTCAATGCGTATGGCTTCTATAAAAATGATTATGATTTTGAATTAATCGTCACGCGAAATTCAAATATCCCAAAACCTCGATTATTGAAAGAACAGTTTGGGATTGAGGATGATTTGCCGATCCATCAAATAAATGCCGGTTGGTTCCGAAGTCAGCATATTGTTGTCTCGCTGCTGGCTTTTTTTTATTTATTGAGATCAGAATATGATGTGCTGATCACCAGAAATCTGAGCTTTCTGCCGTTCGCTTTTTTATTGAAAAAAATAAAGAGGATCAGGGTCGTGTTTGAATCGCATGATTTTTTCACGGATTTCAAATTGCGGGGAATCACGAAGGAAAAGAAGAAGACCAAGCAGCGCCGGCAGGAATTACGCTATATCCCGAAAGTGGATGCGGTGATTTGCGTATCCGAATTGCAGAAGC
>WJKD01000004.1 GCA_014729315.1 Promethearchaeota archaeon
CGCAGCGGAACGCAGAGAAAAAATTATTGATTTGCATTTACCCGCTCCCAAATCTCCCGCGCCTCCTGCGCCGATACCACCGTGTGCCTGCCCCAGATGACACCCTGCTTGAATATCTGCTCCAATATTGGTTCGGCGATTTTATTGAATTCACCTTCTCCCAACTCTTCCTGAAAATTTGCCAGACTTTAACCTGCCTGCTGAACTTCTGCTGCGGCACCTAATTTGGTGAAAAGAAAGAAAATCTCGTGCATCAATCGAACTGATTCGGCATATTTTTTCTGCTCAAAATAGAGCAGGCTTAAATTTCCGAACGTCTGCGCCATGCCGTGAGCATCGCCGATTTTTTCTTTAATGGCGACGGATTTTTGATAAAATTCAATGGCGCGGTTCCATTCGCCTCTTGTTTTATGAACCAGTCCTAAATTATTGAATGTCTGTGCCATGCCATGTACATCGCCGATCTTTTCCTTGATTTCGAGTGATTTTTGATAAAACTCGATAGCGCGATCCCACCCGCCTTTAGATTGATAAACCCCTCCTAAATTATTATATATCTGAGCCATTCCATGGAGCTCACCTATTTTTTCTTTAAGTGCGAATGATTTTTCATAAAATTCAATAGCTCTGTTAAATTCGCCTTTTGCTTTATAGACCAGCCCTAAGTTGTTGAATGTCTGCGCTATTCCATATTCATCACCAATTTTTTCTTTGAGGGAAAGAGATTTTTGATAATACCTGATTGCTCGATCCAATTGACCTTTAGCTTTATATACGAGTCCTATATTGTTATAAGTATGCGCCATACCATATGTGTCACCAATTTTTTCTTTTATTTCCAGTGATTTATGATAAAGCTCAATGGCTAAATCCCATTCGCCTTTGTTTTGATATATCATTCCTGAATTATTAAATGCTTGTGCCATAGTTTGATAATCACCAATTTTTTTGCTTATATCGAGCGATTTTTGAAAAAGCTCAAGTGATCGGTCCCATTCACCTTTGTCTTGATAGATCATTCCTAAGTCGTTATAAGTTGCGGCCATTCGTTGAGTATCTTTATTTATTTCACTTATTTCTAGGGATTTTTGACAAAACTCGATAGCGCGATCCCATTCGCCTTTATTTTGATAGACCATTCCTAAATTATTATACGCTTTCGCTTTACCTTGTTCGTCGCCAATTTTATTTGTGATATCTAGGTATTTCTGATACAAGTCTGTCGCGCGATCCCATTCACCTTTGTACTGATAGATTTGTCCCAAATTATTGAGTGACTGCAACGTTCCATACTTATCATCTATTTCTTTATTAATGTCAAGCGATTTTTGATAGAAATTGATAGCACAATCCCATTCACCTTTAGCTTGATGAACCTTTCCTATCTTCAATAATAATTTACTGATAATGTTATTTCTGTTATCTTTTAAATATTTATATGATAACTTTAATGCTTTATTAAATATATCTAAAGAGGATTCGTAATAATTCTGTTTGAAAAAGGAATCTCCAAGATCTGATAGAATTATTGGAATTGAACTTTTATGAATTTTCTCATCTTTTATTAGACTGTTTATTAGATTGTTAAGATCTATTCGATTATTTTTTGACTTATTCATATATTAGGTCTTTATTTATTTTTTTTTGTGTAAGTTTTTAAATATGTAAAAATGAAAATCGCAAGAAAAAATGGTGTGCCTATCATAGCGAATTTGCTCGTTAGCTCATCTGACGAAAAAATTAGTGCACTAAAAATTCCTAAAGCAATACCACTAATGTTTCTTATAATTTCCAGTATTTTATTAGTTTGTGTTTCATTTTTCAATACAGCATTTTCGATCGCAAGTTTATTTTTTGTCTCTGATAAATCAATAAATTCATTTTTAAGATTTGATAGTTCAATTTTTTGATCTTCAACCATTTTAACAAGAATTTTTTCAACTAAAGAATTTGGCTTGTTACCTGAAGTATCAGCATTTTTTATGTCTTCAAATGCATCGAAATCTTCTTGATATTGATATTTAGGTCGTTTTTTATTATCCATTTTTATTATAGTTTTTAGATTAAAATTTTACTTTTTCCAGTGTTGAATTAATCAGAGATTGTCAAAATTAGAAAGTCTTCAAGACTTACTCATTATTCCCCCGCTCCCAAATATCCTGCGCCTCCTGCGCGGATACCACCGTGTGCCTGCCCCAGATAACACCCTGTTTGAATATCTGCTCCAATA
>WJKD01000269.1 GCA_014729315.1 Promethearchaeota archaeon
CTCTCGATTTCCCCTATCGCCTATAGCATGAACAGCAACTTGAAATCCCAAAATATGAGCTTTCTTCAACTGAGCGTATAGATTAGAAATATCGTCGTAAATACAATCACCGCTTAGGGAAGGATCATCTGAAAATGGTTCGTGCATCCAAGCGTTACTCGCTCCTAAAGATCCATCTATATATAATTTTAATCCCCCAATCTTAAATTTTCCTTCTTTTGTACCTTCGTCCAAAGGAGGTTTTTTAATTCTTTTTAACTTTTTAGGAGTTTTGGTGTGGACAAGGCTGTACCAATTTTGTAGAATTTTGTCTTGAACAAGCTTCATTATTGGCATTTCGATTGCTCCTAAATCGCCCACTTCCCCTCCCGCGCCTAAATGAATTATTCCGTGTACTGTAGTTATGCCCTTTTCCGCAAAATATTTGAACGCATTTTTTGCTGCTTCTTTAATTTTCTCGGGTTTAGGAAGAGAATATTGAGTAATAAAATTCATTACGGCCTTTTCCGTCATGACTCCCGTGATTTCACCTTTTTTATTTTTTCTATATTCACTACCTTCTGGAGGTTTCGTATTTAAATCAATTTTGGCAATTTCTAAAGCCTTGCTATTTGCGACTCCAACATGGCCGTCAAATCGCAATATAAATACGGGATTATTCGGACACACTTGATCTAAATCCCATCTTGTAGGAAGTTTCCGATCCACAGGATCTTGAAAATTTAATTCATCGTAACTTAAACCAAAGATCCATTCGTCGGGTTTTCTCTCTTTAGCCGCGTCCTTTAAAAGTTGGAGAAAGCCTTCGAAGCTCTCGAGATTTCTTAAATTAAGATTGACGAAGAAAAAAAGATATGCAATGGGATGACAGTGAGCATCGTGAAATCCCGGTAGAAGTGTTTTTCCTTTAAGATCAATTAGTAATGAATTATTCAATTTCTTTTTTACTTCTTCAAAATTGCCGACCGCCACGATTCTTTCTCCTTCAATTCCCACCGCATCGATGTTCGGCAATCTGTCGTTCATGGTAATGATTACTCCATTGTAATAAATTTTTTTATCTGTCATTTTTTTCTGCTACTTTTCTAATTTGGTTTAGTCTCTTTCTTTTTTATATATCGTTTTTCCCCTTACGATTGTTTCAATTACTTGTAAATGCTTAATTTCATGATCCTTTAATTTCAAAGGATTTTTATCAAGGATAACAAGATCAGCGTATTTCCCTGACTCGATGGTCCCTTTAATATCTTCTTCAAAAGCAGCAAAAGCTCCGTTGATTGTGTACATTTTTAGGGCATCGTATACTGGAATACATTCATCCTTATTTAATCCGTTGCGAGTTACCAACGCGTGAAGCCCCATAATTACATCGGGGACTTCAACTGGACAATCAGATCCTGCCGCCACCTTAATTCCCGCTTCTATTAGCGATTTGTAAGGGTATGTATACTTTAGTCTCTCTTTACCAAGTCGCTTTTCTAACCAATTATATTCCGAATTAAGGAAGGAGGGCTGACAAGAAGCAATTAAATTTAATTTCTGTATGTCCTCAATCACATCGGGAGTTAAAATCGATGCATGTTCAATCCGGTGTCGATGATCATCTCTTGGATATTCGTTCAAAAGTTTATTATATAAATCAACGACTAAGCGATTTCCTTTATCACCAATCGTGTGAATACCTATTTGAAAACCCAATTTGTGAGCAACCACCATTTGCTCGTAAAGTTTACCTTCCTCCACTACGCAAAATCCACATTTATCGGGTTGATCGGTAAACGGTTCAAACATGCAAGCCGTTGCAGCACCGAAGGTACCGTCTGCAAATGTTTTCAAACCGCCTATTTTAAATCTGCTCTCCCTTTTACCATTGTCTAATGGCGGCTTTTTTAATCGTTTAAGCTTTTTTGGAGTAATTGTATTTATTAGACAATACCAGTTTTGAAGCACTTTATCTTGAATTGCTTTGGCAATGGAAAATTCAACCCCGCGAGCTCGATCGTATTCAAGGAGCCCATGTATTGACGTAATTCCTTTTGACGCCAAATTTTTAAACGCTTGTTCAGATGTGTCCATTATCTCTTCTGGACCTGGTAAAGATATTTTGGAATATAATATATCTAGAGCTTCTTCTGAGATAATCCCGGTGAGTTCACCGTCCGTATTTTTTCTTATTTCTCCTCCTCCCGGGATTTTAGTTTTTTCATCTATATTTGCTAATTCAAGCGCAAGGGAATTTGCAATTCCAATATGTCCATCGTATCTAACAATAAAAACCGGTTTTTCTGAACAAGCTTTGTCTAAGTCCCATCTCGTAGGTAATTTTCTCTCTTCAGGAATTTTAAAGTTCTCTTCGTTCAACCGTAATCCGAGTATCCATTCTCCTTCTTGTTTTTTTTCAGAACTTTCAAATATTAGTCGCTCAAGCTCATCTACGCTCCTTACATCGCTCAAATCCAAATTGAAGAGAAAAAATATATACATTATTGGATGCATGTGAGAATCAATAAACCCCGGGAGAAGAGCTCTTCCGTGAAGGTTTACCAATTCTGCATCTGAACCCAATATATTTTTTACTTCTTCTAATGCTCCCACAGCTTTAATATGTTCTCCGTCGATCGCAACTGCTTCCACGGCTTTTTGAGTTTCGCTCATGGTTATAATAGAGCCATTATAAAATATTTTTTGAGCATTCATAATATGGGTTTTTTTATTCTTTTTTAAATTAGATTATTTAATCAAAAGAAAACATTGAAATTTTATTGAATTTTTTTATAAACGCTCTTCCCCCGAATAATCGTTTCAATCACTTCTAGGCTTTTTACATCGTCCTTAGAAACTTCAAGAGGATTCTTGTTCAATATTACTAAGTTAGCTAATTTTCCAGATTCGATGGTTCCTTTGACTTCCTCTTCGAAAGCAGCGTAGGCTCCGTTAATAGTATACATTTTCAGGGCATCTTTCATAGAGATTCTTTGCTCAGCTATTAGATTATTACGATTAACCAAGGCATGAAGTCCCTCCACAACACTTGGTTTTTCGACCGGTCCATCAGAACCCGCAGCAACAATAATATTATTTTCAACCAATGTTTTGTAGGGATAAACATATTTACATCTTTCCTCACCAATTCTTTTTTCTAACCATGTGTATTCCGAATTAAGAAATGGTGGCTGACAAGACAGGACTAATCCTAATTTTTTTACATCTTTTATTACATCGTCTGTAAGGAGTGATGCGTGTTCTATTCGATGTCGATGATCTTCCCTTGGATATTCGATTAAAAGCTTCTGATACAAATCAACCACTTTTCTGTTAGCTTTGTCGCCTATTGCGTGAATTGCAATCTGAAATCCTAAATTATGGGCCTTCACCATTCTTTCGTAGAGAATTTCTTCGTTTATAACTGTGAAACCCGTCTTATCAGGCTGATCCGTAAACGGTTCGTGCATAAGTGCCGTCGCAGCACCAAAAGTACCATCAAGCCAGGATTTCAGGCATCCGATTCTAAATTTTCCGTCAATTTTACCCTCATGAAGCGGTGGTTTCATCTTTCTTTTCAGTTTTTTAGGTTTCGCGGTATATACAATTCCATACCAATCCTGTAGCACTTCTGGTTTTACCGTTGTTAAAAGAGGGACTTCTATACCCCCCAAATTAGCAACTCCCCCTTCCTTATCCAATTCTACGATACCGTGAATAGTTGTGATTCCTTCTTTAGCCAAATCTTTGTAGGCTTTCGAAGCAGCATCCATGATGTCCTTGGAATCAGGTATGGGTACTTTTGAAATTACCAAACCAGTAGCATTTTCAGTTAGAATTCCAGTGGGTATTCCGTCTTTTTTTCTGATTTCTCCACCTTCGGGAGAGGCGGTCTCTTTAGTAATTCCGATGAAGTCCAAGCATTTTGTATTCGCAACCCCAATATGTCCGTCATACCTCAAGAGGAACACTGGATTTTCGGGGGCTACTTGATCCAAATCGTGTTTTGTTGGAAACACTTGCTCTTTGGAATTGGTAAAACGCTCTTCATTAAGATCTAATCCTAGAATAAATTCCCCCGGTCCTTTTTCTCTTACAGCTTTTTTAATTAGATCCTGAAGTTCTTTTACGCTCTTAACATTGGAAAGGTCCAAATTGATGTAATAAAACAAGATAGCTACGATGTGGAAGTGGGAATCTATAAATCCCGGAAGTAAAGCTTTTCCTTTTAAATTAATCTTTTTTACATTGGAATCCATCATTCTCATGACATCTTCCAGCGTTCCAACAGAAGTGATCTTGTCACCTTTGATCCCAACTGCTTCTACATTTGGAAAATTTTCAGCCATAGTTAAGATGGTGCCTCCGAAAAACACATAATCTTCTATTCCTATATCGCTCATCTTTTACTCTTATTCTAATAAGTATAATTATGTCATTAATTAAAAAACTAAAAAAGAGAAATTAAATATGTTAATTAAGTTTTGATAAATCACTCATTTACACTTCTAAGGCTTCTTCTGGAATAGTCTTACAAATCTCCCTTAAATCAATTCCCCTCTTGGCTAACCATCTCTTTCTAATAAAATAATAGATCAAAGCACCAGCGTAAAAGATAACCGAAATAATCACTGCCATTGGAGAAATTATTGCCATAAGGAGGATTGACAAAATAGCGTAAGCGAAATTAAAGGCTATAAAACCTATTAAGACTTTTCTCTTAAGTTTGAATCTAGAATTTTTCATAAGTTCTGGGTACTTTTCTTCCAATTTGATTGGTAAGTAAGCAATTATTAATCCTGATATAGAGCCGGTGAATGATGTAACTATCGATAAATCTATGACATTTGCTTGGAAAAATAAAAGTAGAAGCGCTCCCACCGTAAATATTGTTAACGACCAATGCGGTGTATTAAATCTTTTATTTAATTTGGATATAAAAGAAGGTAGCAAACAATCTCTCGCAGCGCTAAATAAGTTACGTGAATAAGCTAGTAGAATAGCGTGTATAGTAGACGCAATTGCGACCAGAATCAAGATACTTAAGAAAAGAAGCATCCAAGACGGAAAGAAGAGAGCAGCAACATCAACAACCGTTCCTTCTATTCTTCCTAGAGTCCTCCAGTCCATTACTCCAACCATAACTATAGCGATGAGGATATATACGGTACAAATAAGTATAAAGCTAATTATGAGGGCGAGAGGAATGTTTCGTCGGGGATTTTTTATTTCTCCTCCAATTTCAATAACTGATGTATATCCTTGATAGGAAAAATTTAAAATAATTACCCCCATTAGGATTCCAATTATTCCAGTGGGGAACAATCCTCCTTGACTGTCGATAAAATTACCAGGTTTGATATTTGGAAGGCCAAAAATGATAAATATAAAAATCACCAGCAAATCACCAAATATTACAAGGATGACTTGTACAGCTCCCGTAAATTTAATCCCGAAAAGGTTGATTAAGTAAAAAACAATTAAAATTAAAATTGCGACGATTAGAAATGAATTAGGGATAAATATTTCGAAATAAATGCCAAAACCTAAAGCAACTAGTGCTAGTCCGCCCATTACATTAAGCATAACGGTTGCAACCACGAGCATTCCGAGAAATGGAGAGCCCAACCTCGAACTATACACCCATGCACCACCAGAAACTGGGAATGCAGAACCAACATAACAAAATATTATGGCATTGATGATAGCGGGTATTGCTGCAATAACGAAGGCTAACCACAACATAGGACCCGTAATAGCAGCTGTGACACCCGATTGAATTAGCACACCTACACCTACGACATATCCGTAAATAAATAACACCACGGAAAATAGACCTAACTCACGCTGAAGTTTTCCCTCATCAGATTTGACATTTTTTAACTCTTTCATAAATGTATTTCTATCCACTGATATATAAGAGTTAAGTTTACTCGTCTAAAAATTATAATCTCCAAATTGAGAACAAAAATCATTAAATTACTTCTATTGGGGATTTAAGATTTTTACCAAAAATTTATACGCATTCAAATCTTTCCTTTTGCTTAATTGACAATAATTGATCTTCCAAGGACTATATTCTCTGTTTAAATAAGAAGAGCAACTTAATTTGACCTTATCAAGACATTTATTTATCTGCCAACATAAAAATTTCTTACTTTCAAGAAATTCGTAAAATTCTTTTAGCAATTTCTTAAATTCAACCTCTGTTTTCTTTAGATATTGGGATAAGTAGTCTGAATTATAAGTGTTCCAAAATAACACCACTTTAGACTTGTTTTCAAGATTTTTAAGATAGTAAATCATCACTGATAGAGTTTAAGTTCTTTAAATACTATAGCTCATGCTAAACCTTGGCTTGTTCCCACACTCCCGATAGTCGCAATATCTTTTTTCTTTTTTCGTAAAGCGTTAGCGTAAATAAACTTGAATTTACGCAGTTTGTTCCTACCATATATGTGAAGATTTATATCGTCCCGCTTTATGAAGACATTTCCTTCTTTAAGCTCTAAGGATTTTTCCAGATTTTTGAGTTCTTGGACTGAAGTGAGCGGTTGCGTTAATAAAGTAATCCAAGGTATCTTATTCTTTAATTTAGGATAATGCTGGAATAATAATAATTCTCTATTTTCCATTTACTAGTAAGTAAAAGATTAACCGAATAATAAATCTTTTAGCATAATCTACAAAAACTCATAATTTTGGAAGATAAAAAGCAGACATACTTAAATTCTTAAGTTTTTATAAATTTTAGGAAATAATAATTTTTTCGTTTTGATCTATTTATGAAGATTCCCAAATGTATGTCCACGCAACATCCCGACAATGTCTACTCGCCTTTCTTTACAGAAAGCTCTGAAATCGGCGGTGAAGACGAAATTTTGGAAGCATATTACGCCTACTCTCATTTAGGATGCGACGAGCAGATGTGGGATTGCGAAGGTAAAGAAATCGACAACTATGTAATTAAAAAATTAATTACAAGATATAGCAATTATTTTGACCAAAATCGATTGGGAAAGGATGTGTTTTTGACATTAAGAGTTCCTAATCCAACAGTGGAAAAGGCTGAAGCAAAGATTCTCGTGGAAACTCTTGAAAGTATCCCCCGATCATTTGATGCATCTAAATTAACTTATAAAGATGATATTCCTCCTATTTTTGAAGTAATCTTACCGATGACTACATCGGCCATATGCGTCGATAGGGTTTACAGATATTACAGAGATTTTGTGGTAGGAAAGCAAAATCAATCGTTCACAGAGGATGACATAACTATAGCCGATTGGATAGGCAAATTCGCACCCGATAGAATTAATGTGATCCCTCTCGTTGAGGATAAAGAAAATATGCTTAATTCAGATAAAATTTTGCGGAAATATCTACAAGATAAAGACCCCGAATATCATAGATTGTTTTTTGCACGTTCTGATCCTGCTATGAACTATGGTCTTATCTCTGCTGTTATTGTAAACAAAATCGCACACCAAAGGATTCATCATCTTTCTGAAGAACTTAGTATACCTATATACCCAATCATCGGGGTAGGCTCAGCCCCCTTTAGAGGGAATTTGAGACCAGGAAATGTGGAACGTGTTTCTAAAGAGTATCCCAGTGTTGAAACGTTCACTATTCAATCAGCCTTTAAATACGACTATCCTCACGAAGAAGTAACGAAAGGGATTAAAAAACTGATGAGCAGAACTGTGAAACGTCCTCACCTTATCGAAGAAGATAGATGTTTAGGAGTTTTAGAAAGGTACATTGAAGAATATGAAAAACAAATAAAATTACTCGCCCCATTTATCAATAAGGTAGCAAAATATGTGCCAAAGAGAAGGAAAAGAAAGTTGCACATCGGATTATTTGGATATAGTCGAAGTATGGGCGAGATAGTATTACCAAGAGCCATCACTTTTACCGCTGCATTATATTCAATCGGGATCCCCCCCGAAATTCTTGGATTTAACGCACTTACGGCTAAGGATTTTGATATTGTGAGAAATGCATATCTCAATCTTGAGGAAGATTTAGCAGACGCTCTGCGATATTTCAATCCTGATATCGGGATATTACCGGATGATGTAATGAAAAATTTAAGAGAATTCTCAATTGATTACGAGCCAGACGAAGAACACTTGAAAATTACGAGCGAAATTGCTAAATCCATTAAACAAATAAAATCTGTCGATCTTTCCCAGCAAGTGTTAATGGCTGCCAGTATTCGTCAATTTTTAGGATGAAGTTTGATCTAAATCCCAATAAAAGTATTATTCAATATATCTAAATTAAATCGAAGTTATCTCTTTCTGTTATGATTCAAGAGGTACTGTATCTCAAATTATTTGAAGCAAGAGCTTAAATTAGGTATCTTTATATAATATTAAATTAATTTTTTTAACGAATATGTTATTAATACCTATAATAATAATTGAATCACTCACCTAACGAAGTGGAAAGAAAATGGCAAAATGGGAATGTACGGCTTGTGGCTATATCTATGACGAAGAAGAAGAAGGTACCAAGTTCGAAGATTTACCCGACGATTGGACCTGTCCTGTCTGTGGCGTAGGTAAAGATATGTTTGAAAAGCTTTAAGAAATAATTTAATTTCAAAATAGTCTATAATCTCTTTTTTTTATTTTATTACACATTGCAAAATATTTGCCTAAATTATTCATTCTGTCTCTAAGAAATTAAAAAGGAGGAAAAAAAATATTTAAATTAATCCATTTTTCGGGTTACTTCGACTGATGTTAATATAAACAATCCCAACAGCATTACCAAGGCAACCGCTATTAGGGCAAACCCATAGGAATGTTTCAAAGACACACCAACGCCGGTGGCTACGTAAATGATCACTCCAAAGATGATAGGTCCAATGGAAGACGAGACTTTTCCACTTAAATTCGAAAATCCAAAAAATTCACCGAACTTTTCTTTAGGAGCTAGTTGGGTTATCATAATTCGATTAGCAGTCCAAGTTCCACCAAGAGCAGGTCCTGCAATAAATCCCATAAGTAGGCACAAGATAAAAGGAAAATTTAAACCAATGTTAATGTATGGGAGTGAAAATATTAGGACGATTCCTATGAATAAAGAAGAAGACCACAACACTCCAATAAGATAAAAGCAATTTTTCGGTCCGTATTTTTCCCCGAATTTTCCCACAAAATAAGTGAAGAGCACAGCAGAAAATGTCGCAATGATAATAAACAAGATCCCGAAAATATCAGAAGCTTTGCCGTTTGTTCCCACAATAAGTCCGTCGGTAATTAGAGGCATCATATAAAGCACGATGACATTTGCGATATTCGCAATAAGGAAATAAGCAAGCAAATATATAAACATTGATCGATGTCTTTTAATATCTTTAAACGTGCTTCTAAGTTGTTGAAAAGCACTCTTAAGTACCTTTCCCAATGGAGGCATTTTTCCTTTCTTCTGTTTTTCACGCACAAAGACAAAAGGTATGCCAAGCACTAAAAATAATCCCATTGGAAGGATAAATGTTATCCAATAATTAGTATAACCATAAGTAACTGTACCTTGACTAGGATCGCTTATGACATCGCCCCATAATAGCATCAAGGGTAACAATACGATAAGGGCGATTATTGTCCCAAAATATCCCCAGGCAACTCCGAATCCAGATACTTTACCGATATCTTCTTTACTCGCAATGAAAGGAAGCATAGCATCGTAAAATGTTAGGCTGAGTTGATAGCCAATATTGGAGAGTACATAAAAAATCAACACGACCGTTATGTTATGGAAAAAACCAAGTAAACTAGCAAAGAGGAGTGTAATCCCGGCCAAGCTTATAACAAAAGGTTTTCGTTTGCCAACAGTATCACTAAACGCTCCTATAAAGGGAACAATGATGGCGAGACCTACTTGCATTAAGCCCTGCACTAAACCATATATAAACGCTATTTCACCATATGTCATTCCATGTTCTAATTGACCAATAACTAAAACATATCGATAAATAATTAGACTAACGATTACCATAGAATAGATAGTATTAGCAAGGTCGTACATCGCCCAGAAAAACACATTGAGTTTCGATGTCTCCGTTTCGACTTCCACGGTTTCCCGACCGACCATCGCGCTTAATGGTTCAATTTCGTTTTTATTATTTGAGTTAGATTCCAAATTAATCGCATCGCAGTATTTCTAAATTTAAATTATATTTAATATTACTCGGTTAGATTTTAAACTTACTTATACTAAAGATATCATCGATGTCTCTTCTATTACTAAAACAATTTAATATATAGATATATAGTGAATAAATTTAAATTATGAATACTTCAATATTTATTCAACCCAATTTAGTATAGCTTTTCGAATATTAATTTAGCTATAGTGACGAGCGTTTAAGATGATTGATCCCTTGAATTTTTTAAATGGTTTGTTTAGTTTAATTATAGTGATAACGAGCACGATTGTGGGTATAATTATTACTTTGAAATATAAATCTACTGGAGATAACACCTTTGTTTTAATCGGTATCTCGTGGATTGGGATAATATGCCCGTGGTGGCCGAGTGCTATATCTTTTCTGTTAATTCTGTTTACTGGGACGGGATTGAGTCCTCATTTTTATATCTTAATAGGAAACTTATTAGTACCATGGTTCGTGCTTATTTATGTGCTCGGTATTTCAAAGATGGTATATAAAGAAAAACGAAAACCAGTTGTCATCGTGTTTTTCATAATCGCAATTCTATACGATATTTATCTCATCTATTACCTTGTTGTTGATTATACTGTAATTGGCGAACTAACCGGCTTTTTTGACATCCAATACAAAGCAGGCCTAATGATCCTTTTAATGTTTTACATGGGTGTCGTATTAGTGCATGGTTTTATGGTAATAAGAGATGCGATGAAATCTAAAAAGCCTTATCTAAAGCTAAAAGGAAAGTTCCTCATTTTTGCATATTTATTTTACGGAGTGGGTGGGGTCTTAGACGCAATCGTGCCCTTGACAACTTGGACCATCATTCTCACCAGAACCATCCTAGTATTATGCTCTATCTTTTTTTATCTCGGGTTTCTTATGCCCTCCTTCGTCAGTAAGTCCATACTTAAAGAACATTACGCTTAAAACTCCTCTTTTTTTATTTTTTCATCAATTCAATGCAGTTTCGCTATTTTTTAATTATAATCAATTTTGTATTTTATAGATATTACATCACCTAGATTAACCCATCTACTTATGTTTTATTTTAGATATATTTAAATATTCTATCTATCATCATGGTTACGAAGAAGGAATCTAAAAGAATTTGACCTAAAATATTGGATTTCGCCCTTTTGCTTGCTTTTAAGCAGGTTAATACTTACTTTTTTTAACAAACAGGTCAGATTTTTGTTCCTTCTTTTATTTTTCTTTGGATTTACAAGATATTTAATAAATAGAAATTTTTTTAAATTTTTATGGGAATCCTGTTTATTTATTTTAAATGCTTCATTCATTTAGATACAAGGAACGAGAAGCGTTAAAATGTCGCCGAAGGGAATTTGTTCGATTTGTAACGAAGAGACGAAAGTGTTTCAATGCGTTAACGATGAGTGCAAGAAGTGGGTTTGCATCGATTGCTCTAACGAATATATTATGCCCATGCTCGAGTATTTTTTTCGCGACGAATCACTTCCTATTTTAAAATGTCCGCATTGTGGAAACGATTTAAAATATGAAGAATGACGCTAAGCTTAATTATTAGCAATAATAAATTTTTGACAAATAGACTAATACCACCAATTTGATATGAGATTTTTATCCTTTCATTGCGATTACTTCGCATACGAAACTACGGATAGGAGCCGCTCGAAAATATCTGAAGAGTTAACGGAAGATAATAAAAGCGGTAAACTCGAAAACGTTCTCGTGTTATTAATAAGCGTCGAAAAAAAGGACGAGACGAGGGACGAATTAATAGAAAAGTCAGTAAAGACAATAGAAGAAATTATTAAGCAACTTAAAGTTAATAACATTGTTCTCCTGTCTTTTGCGCATTTGTTCGGTAAATTAAGTACCCCCAAGTTTGCGTTGAAGTCTTTAAAAAAATTAGATGCTCGTTTTTCAAAAAAAGGGTTTAATGTTTTAAGACCGCCTTTCGGATGGTTTAACGAGTTAGAATTTAAAGCGAAAGGTCATCCACTGTCTAGGATATCTCGTAAAATATAAACTGTAGGATATTTCCCCAATTTATTTGTATATGAAATTTTAGGATATATTATTATAATAATAACGATGATTTTTGGTTTTTTTCATAACTGAGAACTTGATAATAGTTGGAAATTTAATTCAATATTATTCCTCTTCGTTCTCATTTTTCTTAGCTCTATTAAATTCTCTAACTAACTTTTCACACTATTTAGTATGTTTTCAACTATTTTTTTAGGTTTTTAGCGTCTTTCTCGAATTCACTAATGTCCGTTCCTTCTACAGAACCATATGCCGCAGGATCTCTTTTCTGAACGAGATAATTTAATAATTTAGCATGAACGTCGATCTTTTTGGAGAAGAATTTAGGGATCCTTTTCTCTTTTAAACTTAAATACAAATTTGAAATATCGTGTTTCTTGGGATATTCTATTCCATATAGAATTAAAATTGCTTTTAATGCTTGTTCTACTGCCATTTCATAAGCATAGACAACATCATCCTATCTTTTATCTTCATAAGCATAGACAACATCATCCCATCTTTTATCTTCGAGAGACTTGATACCATCTTCTTGCTCTCTCTAAAGCTTTTGTTGAAGTTACAGAATTTTTCATAATTCTACTATCTCACCAAATTCTATATCTTTTCTCTTCCAATAAAAATCGTTTTCACCAAGATAAACTCGCTTGAGTCCCTTTTCTTTTATTTTTTCTTTATATTTCGTTAAAAATTTAAAACCAATCTTATTTTTATCGTATAAAATTATTCCATCTAAAGCTATATCGTAAAAGAGAGTCCCAAATTGGTTTAGATCGCTTACAGTTAGAGGAATAATCTCTATTGGATGATTTAAATAGAAATCATTCTTCTTCACTGTTCTATACTTATTTTGAACTACCAGCACCTAAAGGAGCTGGATTCTTGCTTCCACGACCACCGCACCTAAATGGCGTCTTACACGATCTCCACAAGCGTAACTTCCCGTAGTCCCTACGGTAGGTCATGAAATGACTGTGATGCCTCGCTCTTCTAAGAGGCGTATTCCTTCTTTCTTAATATTGGTAGAGGCATTTTTATCTCGATGATGATGTGTGCCACATTCAAGGCACGTCCATTCACGTTCGCTTAAAGACAATTCCTCATTTTTATATCCAC
>WJKD01000270.1 GCA_014729315.1 Promethearchaeota archaeon
GTTTCGGGATTATAATTGATAATGATTGCTTGGTCTACTCCTTGGTTTTTTAAGCCCCATAAGCAATTTACTGACCCCCAATCAAATTCTACACTAGCTCCAATCCGATAGGTTCCCGACCCAAGCACGATGACTTTTTTCAGATTTTCCTCAAATTCCTTTTGATAATCAATATCGTGTTCCGAGGCGCTATAAGTAAGGTAGAGATAATTTGTTATAGCGGGCCATTCGGCAGCTAAAGTATCTATTCTTTTTGTATATGGGATTATGTGATGCTTCTTTCTTAATTGTCGAATCTTTATCGTATCAACATCCATTATTTTCGCAATTTGACCATCTGAAAATCCAAATCTTTTGGCCCGAAGGAGCCAAAATTTTTTGTCTTTTTCTGGAGTTGTGAGGAAATTTAACTTGTTGAGATTTTGTTCTATTTCAATTATATTTTGTATTTTATAAAGGAACCACTTGTCGATTCGAGTAAGGTCGTAAATTACATCTATATCCATTCCTCTATTGAACGCTTCAACTATTCGAAAAATCCTCAAATCGGTTGGATTTTTAAGTTCAAATTTTAGTTCATTTAAGTCTTCGATTATTTCGAGATCGTTACCTACTAAACCCTTCATTCCAATGTCTAGCATCCGAATTGCTTTCTGGATAACTTCTTCAAATGTTCTTCCAATTGCCATCACCTCTCCTACGGATTTCATCTGTGATGAGATATGCCTATCTACTTTTTGAAACTTTGGCAAGTCCCATCGAGGAATCTTTAATACAAGATAATCTAAAGCAGGTTCAAAGCAGGCGGTCGTAATTCCTGTAATTTTATTTTTTAGTTCCGGTAATGTATAACCAATTGCTAACTTAGCTGCAATATAAGCTAAAGGATAACCGGTAGCTTTCGATGCGAGCGCTGACGATCGAGAAAGACGAGCGTTCACTTCGATCACCCGAAATTCCTTAGAAAAAGGATCTAAACCGTATTGGATGTTGCACTCTCCGATAATACCCAGATTTCGAATGACGCGTATTGATGCCGATCGGAGCATTTGGTATTCCTCGTTAGTGAGGGTTTGACTAGGGGCAACAACGATGGATTCCCCAGTGTGTATGCCCACAGGGTCAAAATTTTCCATATTACAATTGATAAAGCAATTATCTTCCGAATCTCTAACTACTTCGTATTCGATCTCTTTCCAACCCCAAATAGACTCTTCTATTAAAATCTGGTTAATTCGAGATTGAGCTAATCCTTTTTTAGCCATTTTTTCAAATTCGTTCATATTATAGACAATGCCCGATCCTCGACCTCCTAATGTATAAGCAACTCTCAACATCAAAGGAAAACCAAAGGTTTTTGCCACCCTTACAGCTTCTTTAAACGAGGTAACCGCCGTGCTTCTGCACACTTTAGCGTTGGATTGAATCATCGCTTTTACGAAAAGATCTCTGTCTTCAGTCACTTGAATCGCTTCTATTGGTGTTCCAAGTACTCTTATATCATATTTATCCAATATACCGAATTCGCTCAACTCAACGCCTACATTAAGAGCAGTCTGACCTCCAAAAGCTAATAGAATGCCATCTGGTCTTTCTTTTTTAATGATTTCTTCAACATATTTTACGTTTATTGGAAGCAAATAAACTTTATCTGATAAGACCGGATCCGTCTGAATTGTAGCGATATTTGGATTAATTAAGATTGTTTCAATACCCTCTTCTTTTAAAGCCTTTAAAACCTGACTGCCTGAATAGTCAAATTCTCCCGCTTGACCAATTCGAATTCCTCCAGATCCTAAAACCAATGCTTTCTTAATTGATTTATCAAGTGGCATTCATGTCAACTCCATCATTTTTTTAAACTTATCGAATAGATATAACGAATCAAAGGGACCTGGGGCTGCTTCGGGATGAAATTGAACGGCAATCATAGGTTTTGATTCGTGAACAATACCTTCGTTGGAATTATCGTCAATATTTTTCAAAAATTCCTTAAAACCTCCCGCTTCAAAATCTTTTACGCAAAACCCGTGATTCTGAGTAGTTATGTAACATTTTTGAGTATTTGTGTTGATTACTGTCTTATTTCCTCCTCTATGACCGAATTTTAATTTATAAGATTCTCCACCTGCGGCTAGACCCATGATTTGATTGCCCAAACAGATTCCCATAGTCGGAATATTATTCTTTATTAAATTTTTGCAAAGTTTTATGGCATTCTTATAAATAGCAGGATTACCTGGTCCATTTGAAATGAAAACTCCGTTGGGCTTTAATTCCATGATTTGATCGTAATTATAATCAAATGGGACAATAACTGTCTCTATATCTCTGATTAAAAAATTTCGTAAGATATTCAACTTCACTCCCATATCCAATACAACTACTCTACCAATTGGATTTTTTGGAGTATGCGTAATAATACTTTTAGTAGAGACTTCGCTAGCGAGATGTCTAAGGTTCGGATCTTTAGCATCAGCCGCTATCCTCCTAAGCTTTTCAATATCTGGCTCCTCTTCTGCATCATAAGTTGCTAAAAGCCCAACTTGAACTCCCTCTTCTCTAAGAATTTTAGTAAGCGCTCGAGTATCGATCCATTCAATCCCAGGTACATCTTCTTCCTCCAAAAATTTATCCAGAGTTTTATTACTTTCGTAATGATGAGGTTTTTTACAACATTCGTTTACAATGTATCCAGATACTTTAATGGAATCTGATTCGAAATATTTCCAGACACCGAAATTATCTTTTTCCCAGGCTGGAACCCCGTAATTTCCGACAAGTGGATGAGTCATAATGACGATTTGTCCTTGATAAGATGGATCGGTTAATGTCTCGTTGTATCCTGCACCAGTAATAGTTGTAAAGACCAACTCTCCCGTTATAATTTTACTAGCTCCGAAGCCGATTCCCCTAAAGTATCGACCATCTCGAAGCATTATGATAGCTGGTCTTTTTTCTTTATATAGCATTTCAAATGCGTATAGTTAACAATTCTTTTTTAAGCTTATATGTCTTAAGCATTGATAGCTAATATTTTTTTTTAATTATAATTATTAACCAGTTATATTCAGTTGTATTTTGAAACTGGTTAGCATTTCTGCTAGCATTTCAGAAAAACACTGTTAACTAAGTTGGAGAATTTTGCATATTCGATTAAATTACTCTTAAATTATTTATGGTTTTTAGAAACGAATAAAAATTGTACTAAATATTATAAAAAAATTAGAAAATTCAATCCCATTTAGTATTTCCATACATTTCAAACAACTTTTCCATCGATTTTAAATATCGAGGATCATTCGACTTCATTCGCCAAATACATTTTTCACATTCGTAGTAAGCTAAATGTTTTTTTGATACTAGTGATTTCACGCACTTTTGCCCTTTTCTTATCATATAGCAAAATTCAGAGGGATTAGAACCAGTCATTCTTTATTAGATATCGTAAAGATAAGATATTCCTTAATCGCTTAAAATTAGAAGTCTGCATACTTATATCCTTCATTTTCGCAATCTTCACAATAGGGACGACCTTCAATATAAATTGCATCATCTTCTGGAATCTTTTTACCACAATAATCACACTTTACCCATTCTTCATCATCGCTCAATGCTTATTCAACCCATTTTATAATAATTGATTATAATTTTTAAATAAAGTTCTCTATCCTTATAATTTTTTTTTTTCTTTATATGCAATACAAGCCTTTACATATTCTAAGTAAATAGGACTGGGAGCAAAAGGTCTTGATTTGAATTCGGGATGAAACTGGGTACCAACTGCGAAATGATCGTCTCTATCTAACTCGATGCTGTTAATTATCTTTCGCGTCTTATCATAACTCGAGACGATTAAACCATTATTTCTTGCCTCATCTGTTATAAAGCGCTCTTGAAGGTGATAGCGATGTCGAAATCGCTCAACGATCTCCTTTTTTTTATAGGCATCATATAATCTCGTTCCTTCCTCAACCTTTATTTCTATACCTCCTAATCTCATTGTACCTCCCATTTCGTTTACAACTTTTTGGCTTTCTAATAAGTCGACAACTGGATATGACGTTTCAGGATCTATTTCCGTTGAATTCGCTCCTTTTAAACCTAAATATTTTCTACAAAACGCTACATAAAATAATTGGGCTCCTAAACATATTCCTAGAAAAGGTATCCTATGTTCCATGGCGTATTCAGCGGAAGTTATCATTCCTTCGATCGCTCGCTTCCCAAATCCTGGAGTCAACAAGATTCCGCTACAATCTGAGAGTTCTTCTTCTATTTCAGTGCTATTGGTTATATTAATCATTTTAAGTTCTGCTTTGTATCCCAAGTGAGCAGCTGCGTGTTCAACCGCATCGTTTATCGAAATATAAGAATCAGAGATATTAAAATACTTACCAGGCATTCCAATTTTTATTGGTTCAAGCGAATTTTTGTATAAGTCCACCATTTTTACCCATTCTGAGTAGTTAGTTACTTCGTTGAAGGATACCAGTTTAGCTTTGAGATCTAATATGTTGCATAAGAGGTCCCCTAAATGCTGATTCTCAAATAATAAAGGTAATTCGTAAACCGTTTCTAAGTCTGGATTCGAAACAACTGCCTCCACGGGAACATTTGAAAATAGAGAGATTTTTTTTCTTATATCCTCGGCTAATGGCTGTTCGCTCCTACAGATAATAATATCGGGTTGTAATCCCGCGCTCTGGAGCATTTTAACCGAATGTTGAGTAGGTTTGGACTTTTGTTGGCCAACCGCCCTAGAATATGGGACAAGAGTTACGTGAACAAATGCCGTATAGTTCTTGGGAAGTTCTAATTTTAACTGTCGAAAAGATTCTAAAAAAATATCAGATTCTAAATCGCCGACAGTTCCACCGCATTCTATCAAAAGTATGTCTAGATCTTCGGTGTTCGCAATTTCTATTAATCGATCTTTTATCATATTCGTACAATGAGGAATAATTTGAACTGTTCGACCAAGAAACTTTCCTTTGCGTTCTCTCAATATTGTCGCCAAATATATTTGACCAGAAGTAATGTTATGAGCAGGATGAATATCAATTCCTAAGAATCTTTCATAAGTTCCAAAATCTTGATCTATTTCTGAGATTCTATAAATTCTCTCGTCGCTCCCTGGTACGGGTTTGAAATCCCAGACTTCTTCTGTGATAAAGCATTCCCCGTGTTCGATGGGATTCAATGTTCCCGGATCTACATTCAAATAAGGATCAATTTTTACAACCGAAACTTTAAAACCTCTAAACTGAAGTATTTTTCCCATTGAGGCTGTAACTACGCCTTTACCAATACCAGACATCACGCCTCCCGTGGTAAACACAAATTTACAGCCAATTTTCATGAATATTCATCTTTTCAACTACATAAGAACTACATTTATATTTCTAAATAAAAATTAAAAAATCAACTACATTTTATAAAATTTGCTTAAGAATAAAAAATTATTTTGTTAAGATTATAATAATTGAAGGATTTACTTTCCTCTGAATTTCGGTTCCCTTTTAGCTTTAAGCGCCATTGCAGATTCTCTGAAATCACGCGTTTTTATAGCTTTTGCGATGCTTTGGTTTTCCAAGTCGAGAATCTTCTTTAAAATAGGGCTAAAATACGAGTGCATGGTTTTCTTGATAAGCTTAATAGCTAAACCGGGACCTTTTGGAGGAATAAGTTTGAGAGCTTGCTCTCTCGCATAAGGAAGTACTTTTTCCTTGGGAAGAACTTTATTGACTAATCTTAACTTTTCTGCTTCTAAAGCAGAGATTTTATCGCCAAAATACACAATTTCCTTTGCTTTTTGGAATCCAACATAAAATGGAAGTAAGAAATTAGACGCAAATTCAGCGACAATACATCTCTTAATAAAATAGTAACCAAGCCAGGCGTCCTCAGACATGTATATCAAATCTGAAGCAATTAACGGCATTGTTATACCCGCTCCAACTGCTAATCCATTTATGACTGTAATGACTGGCTTGTAAAATTCCCAAAATCGTAATGCTAATCTTTTTTGAGCCATATCTGCGGGATCGATTTTATTTTTCAATTCTGAAGGAGTCGAAGCAAAACTTACAAACGAACCTCCAGATGAGAAAGCGTTTGCTTCCTCGCATCCTGTTAGAATTAAGACTTTTGCGTTTTTGTCCGCTTCCATATCATCTAATACTTGTTCGATTTCGATGAAAGTGACAGGAGTTAGCGAATTCTTCCTGTTTGGTCTATTTAAGGTGATTGTACAGATTCCATTATCTTCTTTTTCGTAAATAATATCGTTATACTTCATTTAATTTGCCCGCTATGATCTAATAGAATTCTAAAAACCAGTAATAATATTTTGTATGTAGTTAGCTATTTTCCTTTAAATCTTGGTTCTTTTTTAGTAACTAAAGATTTCAATGAAGCTCTAAAGTCGGAGGATTTGAGCAATGTTCTTAAGCCTTCGTTTTCTAGATCTAGGGTTTCTTCTAAGATATCTTTGTAATAGTCGTGCATGGTTTTCTTCATCAATTTAATCGAAAGACTTGGTCCTTTCGGAGGTATAAGTTTTAGAGCTTGTTCTCTTGCAAAAGATAACAAATCTTCTCGGGGAAGAACCTTATTAGCTAAACCCAATTCTACAGCTTCTTTTGCAGTTAATTTTTTCCCAAAATACACAATTTCTTTTGCTTTTTGGAAGCCGACGTAGAATGGAAGTAAAAAATGCGCAGCAAATTCTGCCATTACAGCTCTTTTGACAAAATAAAAACCAACCCACGCGTCTTCAGACATATATATTAAATCAGCACCTGCTAATAACATTGTAAATCCTGCGCCAACGGCGAGACCATTAACTGCTGCTATAACTGGTTTAGAGAAGTTCCATAGTCTTAAACAGAGTTTTTTTTGAGCGATATCTTGTAAATCGATATCCTTCATTATCTCTTGGGGAACTTTTGTTAAAATATTCATGTTAAAGTAACCTCCAGATGAGAAAGCGTTTGCTTCCTCGCATCCCGTAAGAATTAAGACTTTTGCGTTTTTGTCCGCTTCCATATCGTCTAAGATAGTTACAAGCTCCAAAAAGGTAACAAAAGACATGGCGTTCCGTCTTTTTGGGATGTTTAAAGTTGCGGTGCATATTCCATTATCTTCCTTCTCGTAAATAATATCCTTAATATCTTCTACATTCATTTTAACAGACTGTTGATTTTAAAATCGTTAATTATATAAGGATTTAATCTCAACACTTATAATAATTTCTTCTCTATTTGCTGATAAAAATCGAGAGTATTTTACGATAATAAAATCTTAAAGGTAGGTACTTTCAAATTAACTATAAAATTAAGAAACAACAACAATTAGATTACTTATTGAAATAGATATTTGAATAAGATAAAGATTAGATACAACCTCACATGCCAAAATCCTTTCAAAAGATTTATAAAGTTGAAATTAGAGGTCAGGAATATTCTTTTGAGCTCAAAACTCGCCCAAACGGTAACATTTTACTTGTTATTCCCAATGTTGGAGGGGATATGGAAGCAATGCCTCTTCACCCACGACAATATAAATGGATTAAAACGAAAATACAAACCATTAAGGGCATCAATCCGATCTGGACAACAGTCTGGGAATTGACATCTGAGAAGGTGCTAAAGAATGTCGAGGAAATTTTTAAAAGTGAAGGAGAACTAGCTTACGAAAAGGAATGGGATTAAATCATTTCTTAATCTGTATCTAAAAATTGGTCTTCAAATCTATTAATTATTTTCTTTTTATAAGAATCAAAGATCCCTAACTCATCTTTTTACCGCATCGTATACTATTTTATTGTCTATTTCCATGTATAAATATCCAAGAAAGTTTCTAATTTTTATCATTTGAATAGGTTTTTTTCCATTTGCTCAGTAATAATTCCCTTTTTATCTAATAACTCAAATATTGGAGAATAAGTTTCGGGTATTACATTTTTATTGAATGAGAGAATGTGTGCACCGATATCTATACAAATATTAATACATATTACTAAAGCTCTCTGCACCATTAATTACTTCGATAAATCAGATAAAAATTACCTCTTCGATATTCTTTGAATTTTTCTTAGCTCATTTAAGAACAGAGCAAGTTTATTAAAGCGTTTAATGACTAGATCTCTATAAATCTGCATTATCTAAAACCTCTCTAACATGATCTTTGTCTAGTTTATTTAGTAATGGTTTGATATCATAATACTCATTCAAAACTCTCAAAATATAAAGTTTTTCCATTCAATTATTCTCATCTTATTCTTGAAGATTATATGAAAAAATAAGACCTAAAATTTAAGATTTCAAATCCTCTTCCAGTTTATTGCTTTTGAAGTTCTAAATCTTTAATTGTAATTTCGGGATGATGGTATCTGGCTCTTCCCAAAGTTTTATTCCCAAATTGGATTGCGTTTTCGGGACAATAGTTAAGACATGCCAAACACTGTAAACATTTATGTTGCCACTGGGGTTTACCGTCAACTATTACTATATTATCTACAGGACAAACTTTTTTGCATATATCGCAAGAATTACAGGTTTCTTCTACATAGAAGGATTTATCAGAATCGTGAACACCTTTATGGAAGGTTAAGTTTACCTTTTCTAAACGATTCTTCTTGGTTAAGTCTAGATCAATATTCTTCATATTTTCCTTTATTGCTTTTGCGGTGTCCTTCACTTGTCGTGTTGCTTTTTCAAATAGTTCTTTCTGTTCTTTTTCGGAGTGTGAATCCATATCAAGAATATAATTATTGGGCATATTGACAAAAAAACCCGCGTCGAGGGATTTTGATTTAGCTCTTAAAATCTTTTCTAATAATATCAATGGAACGCCTTTCCATTCTCCTGCCTTAGTGACGACGGCGAATAAATATTCTGATTCATCGAGAATAATCTCTTCTGCAAAATCATAAACAACTTTGGGTAACCCATAATAATGAAGAGGAAACACGAATCCTATTTTATCACTAGTCTCAATAATCTTATCATTCTCCATAACTTTTATAATCGACTTTAATTCACAATCCTCCAGCTCGTCTCGTAAATCTTTGGCAATTTTTAAAGAATTGCCAGTTCCTGTAAAATAATAAAGTGTTGTTGTCATAGGATTACACATTAATTTGTTATTTGAGAAAAAAAAAATTTTATTCTTTAAAGCAAATTATATTTTATTAATTTTTTAACTTTTACGCCTGTTATTAGTTATATCATCTTAAACAGCTTTCTAAGGGAATAACTCATAATATATTGTTGGATTTGCCGAGTTCCCGCACCGATTTCTTGAATTCTTGATATACCTAGTAAATCGTGCATGAGTGTGTTGTCGCAGACGCCCGCACCGCCCATAAGATTCGCGCATTCATAACACACCCGTTCAGTTAATTTAGCACATTGATATTTTAACTGGGATACATAGACCCCAAGGGACAAATTAAAAGCTTTAGGAAGTACTCCGTTGTTTTCTTCCATTTTTTCATCTACTAAATCGCTAATGAATAATAAGGAAAAAGTAAGGCTCATCGTTTTAGCCCATAAATCGGTTAAAGGAAATCCTACGCCCTGAAACTTAAGCACTTCCTGATCAAATTGCTTTCTCATATTTACATAGATAGTCGCATGGGTTATTGCGTTCCAAGCTTCGGATACATACAAAGCGCATCCTCCTAATCTCTCTAAATTCAATCCTTCGAAGAGATATTCTCTTCCAAGTCCAGGCGCTCCCAAAACATATTCTTTCGGAATCTTAAGGTCAGTGAAAGTCTCCTTTCCTAAATAGATCCTCGGAACCCAAGGAATATTTATTCTTTCTACATTCCATCCTTCCCAATTTGTATTCACTAAGAATTGACCCATAGTATTACCATTATCTTTTTCAGCACAAGCGTAGACAACCGCCCAGTCTGCTTTAGGACCGTTTGTTTGATAAATTTTTTGACCGTTTAACGAATAACTACCATCTGAGTCTTTATCACATGTAGTTGTCATATGAACTGCATCGGATCCTCTTTCGGGTTCGGTAATACAAATACAACCTACTTTCTGTCCAGTAACTAATTCTCTTAATGCCTCGAGTCTAACCGGGACTCCTTCGTGATGAAGCAATACGGGATTGATTGCTAACACGCAAGCACCCATTGACATAGTTAATTGAGGATCGAAAAAATCTGTTGCTAATATCCTTAATAACTCAGCTTTCATACCGTATGGTTCAAAATTTAGATCTAAATCTCTGAAATGATTGACTCTTGTAAGATAACTTGCTTTTCCAATTTCTGGTAACCATTGGTAGAAATCCTCTCTATGAGTAATATTGTTATTTTTTTCAAGTTTGATAAAAAATTTCTCCATTTCTCGTAAAAAACTATAATCATCAGCTCCCAATACGCTCATTAAATTGTTATTTAGAAAATTGTACCTAGCTTTAAGTTTAAGCTTGTTTAATATTTCATCATTAATACATTTTACAAAATCCACTTACATCACCCTCTATTTACTTATTCGAATGGTTAAATTTTATGATTATAATTAGATTTTCGAAATATATAAAAACTTCCTAATTTTTTTGATCAATCCGATATGAATTATTCAATCTTGATCGAGAACCCAAAAAATTTGCTTAAGATTTATTGAAAAATTAAAATAATAAGTAAGAGTATATTTTTCTAAAAAAAAAATTAATAAAAAAAGTCTTAATTTTTATTCCAAATCTACAAGAACTTTGATTTCCTCGTGAGGTGGATTAGCTAAGGTTTCATACATTTTCGGAACTTCTTCGAGCGGGACAACTTTACTTACGATTTTTTCGCCATCTACTCTCTTATTAGCTATAAGTTTTACAGCAGTGCTAAATACTTCTTGATTAAATGCAAATGTACCCCGCAGACTGATGTTCTTAAGTGGGATCTGCATTAATCCTTTCATTTCGAATGATTCTACGTGGATTCCTACTAGAGTAATATGGCCTCCTCTTTTTATGAGATTGATTGAAGTCATTAACGAATCGGGGATTCCTACGCAATCAAAAATATGATCTGGCCCAATTCTATCGGTCAAACGGGTGATTTTATTCCATTTTTTTGGATCAAACGCTTTATCTGCCCCTAGGTTCAATGCAAGCTTTTGTTTAAATTTCACAGGTTCAATTACAAAAATCTGACTTGCACCAGCTGCTTTAAGAGCTTGTATCATCATCAAACCAATGGAACCCGCACCAAACACTGTTGCGTTGTCTCCAAGTTTAAAACCAGATTCTTGTACGGCATAGACACAGTTTGCTAAGGGCTCAACGGTAGCACCTGCTTTCATTGACATTGAATCTGACAGATGATGGATTCTTTCAGCCTTTACACTAATAAAATCCGCCATTCCTCCATTCTGAGTGGTTCCAATACCGTTATTACTAAGCTTACACATGTTTTCTTGATTTCGGTCGCACCAATAGCAGTCACCACAAGGTACGTTTGGATTAACAGTAACTCTATCACCGATTTTAATTTTTTTAACATGTTCTCCAACTTCTGCGATTTCACCAGATAATTCGTGCCCTAATATGATTCCTGGTATATACATTCCTCCGCTTTTAAACGATTCTATTCCAGATCCACAAATTCCACAATATTTAGTTTTAATTAGAACTTCGTCCAGTTTTATCTCTGGTTTTGGTAAATCGTTTTTAACAATAACATTTCCCTTTCCTTCAAAAACAGCACCTTTCATTTCTTAAACCTCTTAAATTTTATATTTCAATTCAAATGTAAGATTTAAAAATAGAAAAAAAATATAATAAATTTTGCGATATTTAGAGAATCCCCATTGAGCCCATTAATTTTGTCGCATCAGGTGTGTCAAATTTTATTTTAATATCCAAAACGGCGGGCTTTCCTGAGTTTTTAGCTCGATCTAAAGCTGGTTTGATCTCATCTGATTCTGTTACGATTTCACCGTAGCATCCAAAACCCTCAGCACACTTACCATAATCAAATTCGGGGAAATCTACATCAATATACCGCTTTCCACAGAATAGTTTTTGTCCACTCTTGATCATACCCCATGCGTTATTATTAGCAACAACATAAATCAAATTCTTTAAATCTAAACGGACGGCGGTCTCCAAATCTTGAACATTGATCATAAAACTCCCATCTCCAGCAAGTGCAACGACTTGTTTTTCGGGTTTAGCTAATTTTGCACCAATTCCATAGGGTACTGCAACTCCCAGCTGTCCCATTCCTACAGGTTGGAGCATTGATAGAGGGGATCGATTTTTATGAAAATCTATCTGTTCAGCAGCATAAGCACTAATATCTCCTCCATCAAGTATAAGAATTGCATCGTCATCAATCCATTCAAAAAGATCTTTTACTAATCTGTTCGGGAGAATAGGAACCTTATCTTTGGAAGCTTTTCTACTTACTTTTTGAATAGTTGCTTGACGTAAATTAGCCAGTTCCTCTAACCAGTCTCTTTTATCTACCTTTGCAACTCCTTTAGCTTTTGATAATATTTGATTAAGAAATTGTTTACAATCCCCTACTATACCCATTGTAAGAGGTTTTTGTCTTCCTATAATAGTAGGATCAATATCGACTTGTATAAATTTCTGCGTATCCTTCCAGAAAGGTTCGTCTCCGTGACCCATACAATAAGAGAATCTACAGCCTAGTCCTAAAACTACATCTGCTTCTGCAGCTGCTTTCAGACCTGTTCCCGCTATTGAAGCACCAATCAAACATTTAGAAGTATTAGGCATCGTTCCAACACCCATTAATGAGGTCATAACGGGAATTTGTAAATGTTCAGCAAATTCTTTGAGTTCGTCCCAAGCTTCTGCACGACTAACCCCGCCACCGGAAACGATTAAAGGTTTTTCTGCATTAACAATCATTTCAAAAGCTTCGTCGATTAATTCTTGATTAATTGCGGGTTTATGAATTGGACGATACTGCTTTGCTTCTAGAATAGAAAGTTCTTCTTCGTCAATTTCACCGATAAACGCGTCTTCGTATATTTCCAATAACACGGGTCTTGGACGACCTCCAGTTGCTTCTCTAAAACATTTTTGAACTGCGTCGGGAATCTCTTCAATTTTACGAACGCTCTTTTGATATTTAGTAATTGGCTTAAATAAACCAACTTGATCTAATCCAGATTGAAGAGTAAACGAGTCTTGATACTTGGATATAACTTGAGGTACAAGTGCTATTACTGGAATATTATCCCCCCACGCCGCGTTAATTCCAGGAACGAGATCTACCGCACCAGGTCCCGCCGTTCCAAAACAGATTCCCGGTTGATTTGTCACTCTCGCCCATGCGTCGGCTGCGTGCGCTGCTGCTTGCTCATGTCGGAATAATACTGTATCAATTCCTTTTTCTCTGCCCCATTGATAAATTGCATCGTACATTTTCAGAAATTGTCCACCAGGGATACCAAACAAGTATTTGATATCTTCTTGAAGTAAGCACTTAATCAAAACGTCTCCGCCCGTAATCTTTTTCTTTTCTGCCATTTTTAACACTTATTTTTTTAAATTGAATGTCGTTATTACATTGTGTTTTCCTTATTTAAATAATTAACTAGCTTATCAATTGAATTCTTTCCAAAAATGCCATTAATAGATTCAAAATCTAATTCTAATCATTTTGTGAAATAAATCCCATAGAATCTAAAGATTAAATTTTCAATACATCAAGTTTTTTGGAAAGATTTTCTACTATCGGGGATAAATTCTTAAATTTGTTTTCTTTAAGTCTTAATTCTGATAAAGATTGCCATTTGGTTATGAAATCAGGCAAATTTTTGAGGTTGTTATAACTTAAGTTTAAAACTCTGATGTTTTTAAGATTTGAGAACGATTTTGGAATTTTTTCAAGTTGATTACGACTTAAATCAAGGATCTTTAAATCTACCAAATTTCCAATTGAGTCTGGAACATTACTTAGATTATTACTGCTTAAATTAAGTAATTTTAATTTTGAAAGGTATGTAATAGATTTAGGAACGAATATTTTGCCATCCAGATCATCACTATAGTCTATGATAGTCGAAAGATATAGGCTAGGATATTCCAGATTTAAAACTGAAGTTATTGAAGGTCCACCCTCTTTTAGATATCTCCACGCTTGACAATCATATGTCAATGCTTCCACTCTTCCAGAACCATTAATTGAAATCCATTTATTCTTATATTTGATATCTTCAAAAAGTTTTAGGTAGTTGTAAAATTCTAAGTTAATTTCGTAATTTGTTTTTCCCAATGCAAATAATATTTCAATGTCCAAAAAGAATTTTATCTCATCTACGACGATTCCCATAATTTGGGCAAATTTTGTTAGTATTTCATTTATTTCCTGTTTTAAAGAATCAGAAAGAAGTGAGGGATTCTTCTCAAAAAACTCAATTATCGGATTTAAGACTAAGGGAGATTTATCGCGACGAACCACCCATAATAGAGCTTGGCTACTTTTTTTCAAAAAGGATTTAAGTAGTAATTTAACTGCTGCGCTTCTTACATGAGGACTTGAGTCAGATATGAGGATACTTTCTAAGAGTTTAAATAGTTTATCGTTCTTAGCATCGATTTCGTTCAATTTATTGATACACTGGGCTCTAATCTTATCACTTTCGCTAATTTCCATAAGCGAAATAAGCCTATCTTCAGCTTCAGCTTTGCTGAATTTACCATTAACATATGCTTCTCTAATTTTTTTAGGAGTTAAAGACAAGTTCGTGGTAAGTTCACTCACGAGAGTTATACTGAGATCTAATTATTTTTGAACGACTTCTAAATGACATTGGATTTTATATTTATTATAGTTAAGTATTAGTAATCAATTTTAAATTCTAATTCTATGAAAATTTAATTATTTACTATACTAAATTTTAAATATTGAAAAAAAAGAATATAATAATTTGAAAATTTATAAAGAATTAATTGCTTCTTAACGCCTTTTTATCAATCTTACCAACGGAAGTTAATGGGATTTCTTCCACTAACTCAATTTCCTTCGGAACCTTGTATTTTGCTAAATTGTTTCTGGCGTATTCGAAAATTTCTTCTTTCATTTCATCTGATTTTTGATATCCTTCCTTCAGCTTTACATATAATTTTACGATTTCTGTTTCGGGTCGTTTGGGATTAGGAATGCCGACTGTCGAGCATAACTCAATCGCAGGATGTTTGCTCATTTTTTCGTCCACTTCAACGCTAAATACCTTATATCCTCCAACAATAATCATGTCTTTCGTTCTATCAACCACTGTGATGTAGCCCTCATCGTCCATTACACCCACATCGCCCGAATAAAACCAACCATCTTTAAGTGCATTTTCTGATTCTTTTGGTTTCTTCCAATATCCTTTAAACACTTGAGGTCCGCGAATCACGATTTCTCCTGCTTCTCCTAGAGGCATTTCTTTCGATTTATCGCTAGTATCAACAATTTTTACTTCTGTATTGGGTATAGGTAATCCAATTGTTCCGATTTTTCGGGTATTTTCGACAGGATTTGCAGTGACTAATGGAGACGCCTCTGTCATCCCATAGACCTCCAAGACCATATTTTTTCCTACAATTTCCTCGAAATCACGGATTTTATCAGATGGAAACGGTGCCGCACCCGACCCGTAGACTCTGATTGAACTAAGATCAACCTCTCTAAAGTTCTGATCGTTTATCAGCATCATATAAAGAGTAGGAACATTTAACATGAAGGTAGGATTCCATTTATCAACCAATTTACTTATATGAGCAGTATCACGCGGATTTGCGATTAGAAGTTGTTGAGCTCCTAAATATACGCTGGCCAATCCGAAAAAAAGTCCAGCTAAATGGAAAAAGGGAAATCCGCTAATAAATATATCGTTACCTTTCGAAACCAACTTATCTAACCAGTGAACAACCTGAGCCATATTCGCCATCTCGTTCGAGTGCGTAAGAATTGCACCTTTTGGAGGGCCCGTTGTTCCTCCAGTATACTGTAAGAATGCGATATCGTTCTGGGGATCATATTTCACGCGTGGTGGATTCTCATTAGGATAATCTTCGAGAATTTCTTTAAATTCGAAAAATTTCATCCCGTCCACGGGTATGACCTTACCGGATGGCACTTTTTTTAGTAACTTCCCGAGCCATACCTTAATTGAACTGATTTCCATTAAATCTGTGATATTAGTGGTAATTACCAGTTCCACATTTGTTTTCCCAGATGCTAAAGCTTTGCGAACAGATTCTTCGTAAAATGAATCCATCGTAACTAGCACCTTCGCTTCAGAATCGGAAAGCTGATAAATAATTTCGTTAGGTTGAAGAAGAAAATTCATGCCAGAAACTGTGGCTCCCACATAAAACGAACCGTATAAAGCTACCATATATTGGGGCGAATTAGGTAAATTAATCGCGACTTTATCCCCTTTCTTAACACCATTTGAATCAAGAAAGTTTGCAAAACTGACGACCTTTTTTTCAAATTCTTGGTATGTAGAGGTGGTTCCCATAAATTCGTAACAAAGGTTAGTTGGATATTTTTTAACCGTATTCATTAAAGTTTCAGCTAATGAAATATTCTGGAATAAGTCATCTAATTCTGGTTTAACGTAAGTATCGTACGACTTTGTCCATATTTTATTTTTATAGGGTGATTCTTCCATATTCTGCATATGAATTTCACATTTTATTAGTTAAATTTCTAATTTGATATTCTTATAATATTATCAACTAACTTTATAAATCTTTTCCCTATTTAACCATTTTTTAGAATAAAATGTCGGTTTTTGAATATCTCAAAAAAGCTCTTTAAAGTTTTTTAACATTTTTCCCAATTATTATTTACCTTGGATTTTATTAGAAAGAATTCAAATTATATCGAGTAATTTAAATAACTCCATCGTTTCATTTATTAATCGAATTATGCGGATACTTATCCCTAAATAGGGTTAAAAGGTAAATTTTTCTAATCGGATCGTAGAACTCTCGAAGTTTTCCATTAACTTTTTATCATTTCCAATGCTTTTTAATAAAATAAACCATAAATAGAGGTGAAATTATGGTCCGCGAAGAAAATGCTACAATCGATATGGTTTTAGAAGAGGATTTGATCTTTAAGTCCACCTTTTCCTATAAAAAATTACAATCGCTTTATATTGACGAGAACATTGAGAAAAAGGATGATTTATGGGGTCCCGATGCGGCACAGTTACTTGGTATGGCAGTGACGGGCTGTCTTTGCGCAAGTTTTGTATTTTGTCTAAGTAAACGGGGTCTATCGGTTGACAATCTGGACGCTCACGCAGAAGTGTCTTTTAGAAAAACAGACAAAAATTACACTCGTATAAAAGATATAAAAGTCAAACTCGTTCCAAAAGCAAACAATAAAGACACCTTAAAAAGGATTAAACAATGTATGAAAGAAATAAAAGGTGAACATATGTTTTTTGAAGAGACGTGTATTATTACTCCCTCAGTGAGAGATGGCATAGATATAAAGGTTGATGTAGAATTATAATTTTAAATTAGTTTCGTTTCTTTTTTATTTTTTTTAAGTTAACTACGTAAGACTCCTAAAAGTAAGATTAAATCTGAGGTTTTATAAAAAAGAAGAATTAAAGACTCTTTAATTCAATAAATCTAATATATTTTAAAAAATAGGAGAGTAAAAAGAAGAAATTAAGCTTCCTTTTAATAAAAGGATTAACTTTGATATAATAACTCTTCCTTTTTCTTATGAAGAGGTTCTATTTCTTTTTCTGTTTTTCTCGAAATTGAGATCTCAGGGGGATGCATCGTCAGAAGTTCGTGCGCTATTTTCGGATAAGTGGCAATAAATAAGAATTCTTCCTGATCCAACGGTTTTTGCTTGTGTACATTTGCATATCGTATAAGTTCGAGAATTTCTCTCGCTTCTTCGTTGTTTTTAAATTTTAGATTAATATTTTTCATGGAATGGACGAAAGCACTAATTCCTGAATATTCTCCGGTGGTTATTTTTCGTCCTGTTTCGACCATAATGGTTTCGCCTCTACCTAACTCTTTATAATCATATAACTCATAATTTTTGCGATCTTTTAGCGCACCATCAGCGTGTATACCCGATTCGTGTGCAAAAGCGTTTTCGCCTACGCCTGGTTGATTAATAGGTATAGGTACCCCAAAAGCGTGAGATGCGTACGTCGCTACCTTCCAGGCTTTTGATAAATCAAGACGACGGTCTACCATTCCTAATTCTTCAATTTCAGCAGAATGTCGTAGTGCTAAAACAGTGCTTACGAGATCGGCGTTTCCAGCTCGTTCACCCATAGAGTTTACCGTTGTATTGATTAAGCAATTTTGTCCTTCTTCGAGAACTCCTTTTGCTCCCATAATGCTATTCGCTACTGCCATGCCCAAATCGTTGTGCATGTGCATCTCCCAAGGCATATCAGTTGCTTTGGTCAAGTCCTTCATCCGAAAATGAATGCGAAAAGGACTTTCGTAACCTAATGTGTCGCAATATCGCAGTCTGTCTGCTCCTACCTTTTTGGCTGCGAGTGCAAACTTAGTTAAATAGTCCATCGGTGTTCTTGATGCGTCTTCTGCATTCACCCCGATAGTCTTTATTCCTAAATCCTTGGCTCGTTTTACCGCCTTTACCATCATATTGATAATATCGTTTTCGTCGTATTTTCCTTGAAACTTTCCTTTAATCATCTGCGGGGAAGTAGAAATAGAGACATTAATGTGCTTCAACCGTGGGCAATTTTCTACTGCTAACTCTACGTCTTCTTCAAGCGCTCTCATCCAGCCCGAAAGGATCATTGGATTAATAGCTCCGATTCGCACAAGTTCGAGATTTGCGTTAAGATAATTTTGCTCATGACGAGTGCATGGAAAACCAAACTCGCTCTGTGCTACTCCCATTCTATTTAATAATACATTTAGTACGGTCTTTTCAAGCTTTGCAAGACCTAAACGGCTTGTCTGGACTCCATCTCGGTTTGTAACATCGAGGATTCTAATTTTTGTGTCCATTTTACTTCACATATTGAAATATTTCGTAATGATATAACGAAATAAGTAATTATATAACGAAATATGTATCACATCCAATTAATTTTTTGATGAAGTGATTTAACTGATAAAAATAAAATCTGGTTGATTTTATATCAGTTGGAAATTATTAATCAAAATTTTATTCTTGAAAAGTCTTATTCAATAGTCAATCTAGACTAACTCGTTGGTTATCTCATATCCTTTAATTTTTTCTGCGTATCTTTCCTCGATAGGAATATACTTTCGGTCTAATAGTCCAACGTACTTAAGTCTCGGGCGAATAAGCTTATTATCGCGCAATTGTTCAATGGCGTGTGCTACCCAACCAGAGCATCTGGCGGCAGCAAATAACGGTGTAAATGCTGCCATTGGGATACCTAATAAATGGAGTAATCCTGCGGAGTAAAGATCAACATTAGGATAAATATCTTTGTTCTCAATCATGTATTCAGCCAAGATTTCAGTCATATCGAAAATATAATCCACCTGGTTGTGGTCGTGGTCCAAATCTTGCCCACAATCTATTCTGTCAATTGTTCCACCGTTTTTAACTTTTTTCCAAAATTTGTTAGAAATGTCTCGCATAATGAGCCCTCTTGGGTCCCATGTTTTATAAACCCGATGACCAAAACCCATTATCTTTTCCTTATTTGCTAATTTCTTTTCTGCCCAGGGGATTACATTATCTTTTCTCTTCACTTCGTTAAACATATACCGCATAACAGCTTCGTTTGCACCACCGTGGAGTGGACCACGAAGCGTACCGATAGCGCTGGTAATACCACTGTACAAGTCCGATAACGTCGAGACTGTGACTCTACAAGATAATGTTGAAGCGTTTATTGAATGATCTGCGTGACAAATTAATACTTTGTCGAACGCATCCTCAAATTCTTTGCTTGGTTGCTCACCGGTCATCATATAATAATAATTTCCTGCGTGGGATACATCATCCCAAGGTTCAACTAAAGGTTGATTTTGTTGGATTCTGTGACTAAACGCAATTAAAGTAGGCATTTTTGCCATAATTCTAAGACCCTTTCTTATATTTGCCTCCTCTGTATAGACGTAATCTTCCGGATCGTAAAGAGATAATGCAGAGATCGCTGTTCTTAATAGCTCAATACGCGTAGTATTTCTTGGAAAACTTTTTAAAATAGATAAGATGTTATCCGGAATATTCCGCTCTTTAATAAGCAGGTCTTTGTGATTTTCCAGTTCAGATTTAGACGGAAGCCTTCCGTAAATGAGTAGATATGAAACTTCCTCGAACGTTGAGCATTCAACTAACTCCCTGATAGGATATCCTCTGTAAAATAGCTTTCCGTTAATACCATCTATATAGGATATCAGTGTTTCGTCAATATATACGCCCACGAGTCCTTTATGGACTTCAACGTACTTTAAATGACTTAAATCAGAATGCGCTTCTTTATAATCTTCTCCAATTTGTCGTGTGTCGCCTTTCATTGTCAAAATTCCTCACGGGTTTTTTAATTTTGTTTCTTAATATTTATAATTCTTTACTACAAGATTGCGTTCGAAATTGTTATGTAAAAAACTATATATCAATTAACCAATTAAAATTTAAAAACTTTTCAGTAATTATCAAAATATAGTATTTTTTTCTAAAAAAATGTTGGTAGATATGAAATTTGTTTACTTTCTCCAAAATAAATTGAACGATGATCCATAATTATATAAGGAAAGATAATATTAAAAGGGAGAAAATGAAAAGTGTTTAAATATGACTAGAGTTTCTTATTATAGTTTAAAATTGATCTTATAAATAGTTGGAATTGCGGTTTATTTAAGAATAATAGCTTTTAGTTTATTAATTTGAAACTAAAGAATTAAGTAGAAATTATTTATAACGAATTTAATATCTTCGCATAATGTTCCTTATTTTTCGATTAGATTTTTAATTTGAGTACCTCGAATTCAGTAATAAAGATTGTATGAATATTTTTTTAATTCGTTATAAATATTTTAATAATCCATATCAAATCATAGTATTTAAACTAAGGATTAAATTACAAGATGAGCTCTATATTAATTTTGGAAAAAAAGAGATTTTTATTTATAAGAAGATTACCAATTATATCTTATGGAAATAAACTTAGATTTTCCCTATAAAATAGTATTAAAGGAAGAATACTTAGTCCTTAAACCAGATGTGACAGAAGAGGAATTCTGGGAAATTTCTAACGAAGATACGCATTTTGAACTCATAGATGGGGTGTTATATATTAATTCTCCTGCAAACACAGAACACGAAGAAATTTTCAGATACTTACTATTTATATTCTCCTATTATTTAGAAACTATACAAGAAGGAAAAGTATATGGTTCTCGATTAGTCATGCGATTTTCTCCAAAATGGAATCCGGAACCGGATTTAATGATTCTTCTTCCTTCCAATTACGATAAAATTAAAGAAACGCGGGTAGAAGGTGCTGCAGATTTGGTTGTTGAAATTTTATCAAAAAGCACAAAAGATACTGATTTAGGAAAAAAATTGCCTAAATATCTAAAGGAGGGCGTGCAGGAGGTTTGGATTATAAACCCCATGAAAAAAGAGATAGAAATCTATTGGAACAGCGAATCGAAATCTTGGAGTAAAGACAATGCGGAAGAACCTCTTACTTCTGTCGTACTACCCAAGTTAAATTTTCTGCCTAAATGGTTATGGTTTCGGGAAAAATTTCCCGCAAGTTCGATAATTGATCAAATTCAGAAAAAATGAGTTAGGTTATAGGCGACCAAAACTGTAAGTTGATATTTTGTAGAGATATTTTTTGTGTTAGCGTTCTTAGACACAAATGTATAAATATCAAAGATGAATATCAATGTATGGAATCCAAGAGAGGTAATGTTTATGCCCCACGTAGAAAGGAGCCTCGAAATTGAGGCACCTGTTAAAAAAGTTTTTAATACGATAGACGACACTATGCTTGCGACTAGATGGAATCTCGTCGTTAAAGAATTGAAAGAAATCGAAGCTGGTAAATACGCTGTTAAAACAACTTTAGGCGATCTTGTCTCAACTCGAGCTGAAACGGTCCCAAACAAGAAAATTTCTCTATCCGTTGAAGGAGGAGCTTTTAGAAATTATGGATACATACTGAAGAAAAAAGGAGATAGCACAGAAGTGACTCTTTGGGCTGAGTTCGAAGACGAATCCCAAGAAAAAATGCTCTTAAAGGCTGGAATGTTGCTCTTACAGAGCTTAAAGAACTACGTAGAGTTTATCGAATCGGGAGGGAATCCCGAAGAATTTGATAAGAAAAAGATGATTGCCACCCATTGAAACTATCAAACTCTTTTTTCAAATAAAATTTATCAAATTAATTCTTTTTCTTAATTATCTAAGCCTTGAGTTTTAACGAAAAAATAGGAAAAAGAGACTATAAAATCCAGATTTCAGAAAACCATTAAAAATAGCATAATATTTATAAAAAAATAGTTAAAATAAGTTGATAATAACTTTCTCAATCACTATCTTTATAACTATCGCTGATGAAAATATAACATTAACAGAAAAACACAATTTTAACAATATAAACGAGTTGATGAAAAATTGCTCTCTCCCATTGGTTGGCTTGATGGAGTTACTGCATTAATCGTAGTAATTTCGGGTATCCTATTTGGGGTTCTAAGCATGATCAAATCCGTAAAATTGGAAGCAAAACTCCTTGGAATAACAGGATTAACTACTCTAAGCGCGGGTTTTGTTTTATTAGGACCAGCCGTTGACTTTCTCACTATCTTATTAACAGGTCACAATTTACAACCCTACTGGTTATATGGGCTCTTAAGTTATGCGTGGACTGGACCAGTAACTATCTTTGGATTGTACATTGGGTCCGAGCTAATTTTACCTGATAAGAAAAAACTAATCGTAGGAGTCTATACTGTATTATCGGTTATTTTCGAGATAATTCTATTCTTATTTTCCTTTACAAATCCATCTTTGATATTCGAGTACACAGCTGACACCGGAAACGAAAATCTATTAAATACAAGCGTGGTTTTGGCTTCTCCAATTTTCATATTAATGATGCTGTTCCTTATTTCTGGACTGATTTTCAATGGCTTTGGTTTTCTAAGAAAGAGTTTCCAATCTACTGGTGATATTAAGCGAAAGTTCTTGTATCTCTCGCTTGGCTGGATACTATTCATCGTTTGTGGAGCATTAGATGCTTTGACTGATCCCGGAATTGTAACCTTTTTTATTCGAATCGGGATGATCCTAAGCATTGCGTTTATGTATCTTGGAGTAAGAATAAAGTAATAGAGATTCTCTTTAACTTTTTTTTATTTATCCTATATATAATAAAAGAAAGAGATCTTAACTTTCATAACCTTTACAATTAATATCCTAAATGTAAATTCTGATTTCTATGGAATGGAATAAAAGAACTCAAAGGAACTAAAAATAAAACGCCTACATCTTATAACCAATTTATATAAAAATCTTTAATTACTTCTAGATATAAATCTTCTATAAAAATCTTGAATTAAAGTAACATGTAAGTTTTATAAAAGTTAATATGCGTATAGAGAGAATATAAAATTATGAAAAGCTTTGAAGAATACCGTGATAGTTTGTATAAAATGAAGCCCAACATATGGATTGGTAATGAAGTCGTTGGGCGAGACGATCCGAGAATCGAAGGCGGAATTAACATCGTGCGAAAAACCTACGAACTTGCCCAAGACCCAGACTATGAAGATCTCTGCACAGCGACCTCGCACTTTACGGGTAAAAAAATAAATCGCTTCACTCACATCCATCAAAGCAAGGATGATTTGTACAAGAAACAACGAATGACGAGGGTATTATGTCATCAAGTAGGGGGTTGTATTCAGCGTTGTATGGGTATAGACGCGTTAAACGCAGTGTCAGTTATCACATACGAACTTGATCAAGCTCTTGGAACAGATCATTACGATCGCTTTAAAAAATATATGGAATATTTTCAAGAAAACGATCTCGCAGCTTCTTGCGCTTCCACAGACGCAAAGGGTGATAGATTAAAACGACCTCATCAACAAGAGGATCCCGATCAATATCTGCGCATCGTAGACAGCAACGACGATGGAATAATTGTAAGAGGGTGTAAGTTATGCATTACCAATACCCCTTATGTGCACGAGATTGTTGCCGTCCCATGTAGATTTATGGGTCCTGAAGATAATGATTATGCTGTCGCTTTTGCATTACCTGGAGATTGGGAGGGAATTAAATTATTAGCCAGACCAGCTTATTTTAGAAAAAGTAAACATTTTGATACTCCGACCTTAGATCTTGGAGATGTGGAGACGTTTATTATCTTTGACGATGTTTTTGTTCCAAAAGAACGCGTCTTTCTAAACGGCTACGACGATCCCCGTCAAACACCCTATGCTGGCTTTTTAGCTTTAATGTTTGCTCATTTTCACCGTCATTCCTATACGGGCTGTAAGCCCGCTATTTCAGAAATTTTAGCAAGTGCAGCTGCATTAGTTGCAGAATATAACGGAATCGAAAAAACCTCCCATGCTAGGGAAAAGATATCGCACCTTATCGGAACTGCAGAACTCGTATTTGCTGCCGGTGAATCAAGTGCTCTTCACTCCGAAAAAGCACCTTCTGGAACTCAGGTGCCTGACGAGATTTTAACAAATGCGGGAAGAAGATTAGCCGGTGAAGAAATCTACAACGAATACAAAATCGTTGCAGATCTCGCTGGAGGACTGATGGCCACTCTTCCGTTTGAAGAATCGTTTTTCGATGATGAGGTGGGAGAGCTTGCGATGAAATATCTTAAACGGAACCCCCGTGTGAAGCCCGAATATATCTTAAAATGTTTTAAGGGATTAGAATGTTTAGGATGCTCAGATATTGCGGGATTATTACAAGTCGCAGGTCTACACGGAGGAGGCTCCCCTCAAATGGAAACAATCGCGATGATGGGAAGATACGATTTAGAGGAACTGAAAAAGATAGCCAAATATCTCTTCGGCATCAAGAGCAGATATCGACGATTTGAACGATCAGAAACTCCAGTTACGCCTCGAGAGATGCTCAAAAAGTTCAGGAAAGTCATGAAAAGAAAGAAAAAGCCTGAAAATTGTTAAATTTATATTTTTCTTATTTTTCTTTTATTTGTTCTCAAATCTTAGTCAAATCATTTCTAAGATAAGTTAAATAATTAAAAGTAAGACCAGAAAAGATTTCTCTTATTTTTATAATAAGCAAAGACTGAAAGTATTTTTGTCAGATAAAGGTTCAATATTTAAGGCAGATAAGGATTCTTGAATATATTCATTTATTGGAACTCCTTTTTCAAAAATTTCGTTAAATTTTTCTTCGAAAATTTGATAAATATTCTCGTTTCGGCTAATGTAACTCCCTATAAGTTTGTTCGATGGATCAAAAGAAGGCTGAATGAGTTCGCTGTCCGTCAAACTAAAATTACTGAAGTTTTCTTCGGTGATATGAACATCTAAGGTTTTAAATTCAAAATCAATAGAATTAATTTGCTTTGATACAATTTTAAATTCCTTAGTTTGAAGTAATTCCTTGATTAGCTCGTTGTTAAAAATAACTTGAATATCAATTCTTGCCAAATTATTTTTGATTTTAGTAATCTCTCCAATGAGAGGTCCACTCAACTCGTTTTCAAGGTCCTCCACAGAGAGCCTTTGAATAAATGTAATGAGAGGATTCTCGTATCTAATACCCAGCGCAATCTTACAGGACTTTTCAGCAAGAAAGGGATAATACATATCTTGAAAGTTCCTTAAATCAAAATTGAGAAATTCTATCGGTTCTTGAGGCGTTTCTGAACTTTTTAAATTGTATTCTTTGATAAATTCTTCTAAGGAAACTTCGCATCTTTTTTTCGATTCGAGAAATTCGTCATGCAGCTCTTCAATTCTATTATTTACCAATTTTTGCCACAGAGGTATTAATGGCGTTGCAAGATTAATTTTCATTGGTCTATCGTAGATATAGACTAATTCCAAATCGCTTAATACTGACGCAATTTTATATCCTCGCTTTAAAGAAAGATTATACTGATGGCACACCCTTTTGAGATTATCAATTCGTTTATGTTTAAGTAAATGATGGTAAATCTTTTCTATTCCTTTTTCGATTATTCCTAATGAGTTAAAGAGATTTGATATTTGTATGAATTCGTTTTCAGACATATAACCACCATTAATTTCTTTGCTATCCTCTATTTCTTCATTTTTTCCAACGCTAATTCAGTAAGAACATCAAAAGCTTTATCTACGTTAAAATTTCGTTTAGACGAAATTTCAATAAACGCTGAAAAATTATTTTTTTCCGCAATTTGGATTCCTAATTCTCGTGAAATTTCTCTTTGATCTTGTTCCAGATCGACTTTGGCACCTACGAGCATAATTGGAATGTCTCCTCCTTTATGGCGGACTATAGAAGTCCACTCTGGGATGTTATCTAATGTTTCGGGCCTTGTTATGTCATAAAGAAGAAATGCTGCGTTAGCACCAAGACAATATGTAGGTAAGAGGAAACGGAAGCGTTCCTCCCCTCCAACATCCCATATCTGGAGTTTCACGCTCGAGTCTTTGATTTTGATAGTTTTTACGTGAAAATCAACTCCAATAGTGAGACGCTCAGACGGATTAAAAATATTGTAGCAATATCGCTTTGTGAACGAGGTTTTCCCGACGCTCGCATCTCCCAAAAGCAATATCTTGAAGGTATAGTCATAAGCGGGCATTCTAATTAACCAGTTTTGTTATGAAGTAAAGCTACTCGCATTATATAGGAAATGGACAGATCTAAACGCAAACGAATAGCTTTGATTTTTGTTTTCATTTTAATTCTAATTTAATTAATAATGCAAATAGGTTTATTAATAATATTGTGAATAAAAAGGTGTTCTTGGATATTAATATGTTACATACGTAAAGTTAAAAGTATTAGTCCAAACGATACACTTTCTTCTTTCGGAAAGCGCTACAATACGGGAATGTCTTTCTCACGCCTTCAGCTACGTTCGGTATCCGTTTGTGGTTGATGCGTAAATTGAGAAGTGGACTCAGTCTCGCAAACGAGTCGGGGATGGATTTAATGGAGTTTTCCCAGAGATTAAGCGTCTTGAGCGATTCGAGGTTGCCGAACGACTCGGGCAAGGAAGAGAGGTTGTTGTTCCAAAGGTTACATTCCTCTAAAGACGACAAATTCCCAAACGACTCGGGCAAGGATGTGAGGTTGTTGTTCTTTAAGTTAAGTATTCTGAGCGCTTTCAAATTTCCGAACGATTCAGGCAACGCCTCCAAACCGACTTTCGACATTATCAACCATTCGAGCTTTTTGAGATTTCCGAACGTTTCGGGGAGCGTTTTGAAATGGTTAGAAACCCCTTCTTTCCCGCCCGAACCATATAGAATTCTCAGATTTTTAAGAAAACAGACACTATAGGGAAACGACTCAAACTGGTTCCTATCTAAATCAAGTTGCTCTAGACTCGTTAAAGTTTTAATGGACTCGGGCATAGACTTTAATTTGTTATGCGACAGATGAAGGTGTTTAAGCGACAAGAGGTTACCGATGGAGTCGGGGACTTTCTCAATTTTATTGGTGAAGAGGTATAACTCTTGGAGATGGGGAAACTTAAAGATCGTATCGGGAATTTTGGAAAGGTTAGCATGGGAGAGATCCAACTTTACGACATGGTAGTTTTTAACATCAAAGCGAAAATGATTCTCGGTTTTATTGTAATTACCATTATACTTTACGACGATAAAATCGTTTCCGACTTGTTTTTCCAAATCCCTAAGGTTGGTAACCTCTTCTTGACGGAGTTCCGCATACCGAAATTTGACAACCTTCTCGATGTAAAACACCTAAATATGTAATGTTATTATTTTACTTTAAGATAATTAATTATTAATTATTAACGGGATTGATTCTTTTCTGGTTTTTAATCGGAATCCCCAACAAAGTTTGCGGGCAGTCCGCCGCCGCCTTCTTCTTCATCTTCACTACCGAGATTTTGGTCTTGAGGAGGCAGAGCGTAATCGTTGTAAAGGTCTTTAATATCTTCATTGGGATGCTCTTCGCAAAATTCTTTATAGCCCTCGGATGTGGCGGGAACTTCGACCCCGTCGATAAGGTTTTTCATCGCCTCCATTTCCCTATTTAATATCTTGGCGCGCCGTTTGAGGTATTCCTGATACGACGGGCTATCCAACGCTTTGGTGTATAACCAATGATAAGAGTCGAAGATCTTTATGTATTTTTCGTGGGCTTTATTGCTTTCGTCTAATCCGATTAGTTCAAATAACTGGGAGCGAGTTATGGTAAACACATGGTCGTTACGCGGGGAGGTAGAAAACTTAGTCCTCTTGACTTTTTGGTCTCCCGTTAACACGACGAACAAAAGTTTATGGACTCCTTGATAGCCCCTTTTACCCTTACGAGAAAGTGCTGAGCGCGATGTCCCCGAAAAGAAATCAAAGTTAAGCTGGAGGATGTTTTCGATTATTTCGTCCAAAATGGCGTCTTAAGTAAATAATGTTATTAAATTGATTTATAAAACTTTTTAAATAAATTTTGGTTACATTCGATTTTGTCTAATTTTATGGAAAAATAATCTCGATATCCTAATTTCCGAACGAGCCTTAAGAATTGGGGAATTTTGCGTTTTCCCCCTCCAGGAAAAACTCTTGAATATTTCTTATAACTGTCATCTTTGTTGTATTCCGTTTTATTCGATACTTCTAGGATGTCAGAAAGCTGGACAAGATATACAAAGTCTATAACATCTTTTAACTCGTTTATATCTGACTCGCTTTTATAAAATTCGAAAGTATCAATTACAAAACCTAGGTTTTCTTGAGATTTTAGAGGATCCAATACTTTCTTAGCTTGCTGGAAATCCGAAATAGATGTTCCGCAATCAAATTCAAATCCTATTTTGATGTCTTCTTTTTGTGCTATTTTTGAGATTTCTTCGAGCCGTTCAGTAGTTCTCTTGTATATTCTCCAATCTGGTACGTTCCTGAGCGAAGGATCATCACTGATATCTGAGGGTTTCACAACAAGAAGATTTGACTCTAGTCTATAACCTATATCCATCATTTTTTCAAAGCTGGGGAGAATTTTTCGTTTAAATACGCTATCTCGACTTAGCGAAAAATCTTTAAGAGTAAAGAGACTTACCATCTTTAACCCAAACATTTCTAATTCTTCTTTTAAATCTTTAAGAAGGAGGCCTTTCGATATTACCTCATCGATTTTCTCGTAATCTAATTCCACACCCTTAAAATCTTTAGAAAATTTAAGAAATTCGTTAATTTTTAGATTTTTACAAGAGTTTTGGTTTAATGCTAACTTATAAGGTTGGAAATAGGGCATAAGAGAGTCTTTTTAATTGGTCGTCGTTTGATTTAACAATACTCGTATTTATTTAAACTTTAATAGGATTTACTTTTTTTCAGATAGTACTGAATTCGATTGAATATTAGTTTATCGGTCATTATGCACATCACTTCTTATGGATTAGTGAAAAATCGGATATTTCTACATTTTTTACATTTTAATAAGAGGGAATAGGTAACTATTTTTGATATTAAAGAACGAACTTTTTTAGAAAAAATAAACCTTAAAACGATCCACTCTACTTAGTTTTTAAGAATATAGTCGCGAATTAGGGATGATTTAGCAGAGAATTAAAAAAAAATATGGAAGATTCAGATATTATTTTAGGGCTTTTTTATGCAAACGAGCTTAATTTAGTGCACGATAACATTAAATTTTCAGAGAAATTGTCGGATGATAACATAAACCAGCTTAAGATGTTGTCTTTTAAATTTCTTGGACCCGTTTTTTTGACATCGTCCGCAGGGGAGGGAAAAAGCTGGAAAATAGAATTTATTGAATCGTCGCTATCGTTACATCAAGATTTATCTTTTAGTAGAGATGTAATTCAATCTTTTTTTAGCTTAAATTCTTCAATAGAAACCAAAGATGGGTTAACAAATCTTTTTGCGCTAATAGGTTCTCCATATACCGAAGATACTAATTCAATATATCAAAAAATGCTAACCTATATACATCCTTGTATTTTGCAAGGTGAAATAACGCAGAAAGCTCAACTAGGAGATGAATTTAAATTTTCAAGATTCATCAGAGATGAGTTAAACAGAGGACGCTCGCTGATTGAATACTCTTTAGGGTCAACAAGAAAAATCTATTGGGAAGAACAATCTAAATACATTTGTGTGGGTATAATTGAGCGTTTAATTGGAAAGGACAACAAACAAACCCATCTCTATACATTCGATAAAGATAGTCCGATGAGAAGAAAGGTCTTGGATCACATCCCATCTTATTATATAATGTCAATTCTACCTGATTATTACGAATCGCTCATTCAAGAAACTCTAAGCTTATTTGATAAAAAAACCGTTTATCCTAATTTAAGAACGATTAGACTTAGTTTTAAGCAAAATAAAGTTCTATATTTGGAGGAATACATTAAAGAAAATAACTTAAAACGAAGCTATGGAGTGATAATGATTCCTGAATGCGAAATTTGTAAAGAATTGAGAAGATTGTCGGATTTCAAAAAAAACATAAGATTAATATTAGACGGAAATAGAAATCCCGTAGAAATATTTAAAAAAATCAATCCTCACATCAGTCTTGATAGATGGGGTTGTATAACTGATGAAAACTTGAACAACATTCAAAGAGAGCTTGACAGGAGGGATTAGAAAGTTTTGGAAGAAATTGAAAATGTCTATAAGATTGATAAAAAACGTTTGCTAAATTACTTCATGCGAGTTAAGAAATCATTTCAGCATCTCGATCAATATCATTTAATTGCTAAATTTTTAAATAATCAATCAATAGGCACCGATAGTGCTAATATTCTGGAAATTATTAATTTTTATAAAAATAAGCTATTAGACAGATTAAATGCGCTTGATTTTGCTTTTGAGTGGATTAGAGCCCAAAAGATTCGTTTAGAATACAAAAAATATTTGATAAGAGCCCAATACCCCAATAATAATTTAAGTTTAGCGGTAGATGATTGTATCGTTAAATTCTTTCTCAAATACGATGATTATATTCGCAGGATATTTAAAGAAAATATTTACGAACACGAAATTAGCACATTATACGAGATATTCTTTAGTCCTTACGAAAAAGAGCATTTCAATTTAAAAGAGATGTTAAAATGGCATAAAAATAAAGTTATAACAATAATCAAAGGAAATCTAAAAATCATTACAAATCTTATGACTCTACGTTCGGGTTTATCTCGTATTATTGTAAAGGATTACGAAGGAGTATTATATTCGAGAAAAGATTCAACGAAAGAGGAAAAGAAATCTACAACGCAGCAAATAATAGCTAAAGGCGAAAAAACGATTATTAAAGATGTTTCAGATTTTAACGGTTCTCATCTGGAACGAATTCTTAAGACCTATTGCTTTAATAAGAGAGAAATAGGAACTATTGAAATTGAAAATGCTATAAATCAATTTTTAACTTCTTATTTTAAGTTCGGTAAATTTTATTCCTACGACGAATTTAAAGAAAAATTGATTCAATCACTAATAGACTACATTAATTCCGGTTTAACAGAAAAAGTGAAAACTCAACATTCAATGTCGAATTTGGGAGGTAAAATCTTTAGAATGCTAAATGATTTTAGAAAAATCAACCGAATTAAAGTTCTTGATGGTCTAGCATGGGTGAATGAATTGAAACCAGTTTTAAAAAAATTTCTTGTTCAATTATTAGATAATATGTTTAATCCTAAATTGGAGAAACCAGAAACAAAGAAAATAGATGACTTACAAAAAGAAGAGAATGACACAGAAAAACTAGATGATGTCAATTTTAGTGCGATTTTTGACCTTAATTTAGAAGTAGAAAAATATAGAGAAAAATTGGAAGCGCTTCTTCAAAATTCGGATAAGAGTATTGTTGAAAAAAGAAATATTATTAGAACAAAAGTTCAAAAATTTAAAATGGAAAAAAGAAAAAGCATATAACTCAATTCATAAAATATGATTAATGTATCGATCCTTAAAAGTGAAAATTTAACTGCAACTTTATCTTCAATCGTCTCATAAATTCTTTATTTAAATTTCACGCATATTTCATGGAAAAACTATTTTTGAAAAAAGAATTCTACCAGATTATGTTTTAGCTTCTATAATCCTTTTGAAAAGACTAATATATGTAAAAAACAAACTAATTAATAATAAGGTTAATATAATCAAAAAACAAATCATATAACAATAGGAGTCGAAACCCTAGTAAATAGGAATAATACTAATATCTGATGAAGAGCGGCGATTTCATACTTGCCCTATTTTTCTCGGACGAGAATTCATGCGTTTATGAAAAGCTTAAAGTGGCAGGAAATATAAAGGAAAATTTAGAGGAAAAAAACATTGAAGATTTAAAAACGCTCTCGTTGAGATTCTTAGGACCGTTATTTATTGCAGCAAGTATAAAAAAGGAAACCAATTGGAAAATCGAATTTATTGAAGCGTCTTTATCTCAATATCAGGGGAGAACAATTGATCCAGATCTCTTACAATCCATATTTGCTCTCAATTCTTCTATAGATTCTGATTTTGGTCTCACAAATCTTTTTTCAATTATTGCTTCTCCGTACACAGAGGATCTAAAATTACTACACGATATAATAGATAGTTACATTCACCCTAGCATCATCCAAGAACGTATAGTAAACGAGAGTATACTTGGAAGTGGCTTTAAATTCAATGAGTTTATTTACGATGAGCTTAAGAGAGGAGCAAACCTTTTGAATTCCTTTCTTGGCTCTGCGAGAAGGATGTATTGGGAAGAGCAACAAAAATATTATTGCATAGGCGTTATAGAAAGAATAAGATATCAAGACCAAAACAAGGAGGAAAACTATCTTTATACATTTGATAAAGAAGAATCGATTAGAAGCAAAATTCGTTCTTACATTCCTTCATATTATATAATCTCGATTCTACCTAATTATTACGAGAATAGAATAAGCGAAACTCTTAAACTCTTTGATAAAACAAGCGTCTACCCAAACATTAGAATGATTAAAATGAGCGATGATCAAAACAAAGTTGTTTATCTCGAAGAAAATCTAACTGATAATGAATTGAAAAAGAGGTATGGCGTGATATTAGTTTCTGAACAAGATTTTTTGGACGAGACAGAAAAACTATCCTTTTTTAAACAGAAGTTAAGGACAATGGTTGAATCTGATGAGGAAATAGAACGAAATATTGTGAGCATTAATCCAAAAATAAATCCCTTTATTAAGTGGAACATCAATACCGAATCCGGATTAGATCAAATTAAACTATCACTAGACGAGATGAATTAAATTCATGAATATTGAGGGAAAGAAATAATGAAAAACATCGACATTGATCAAGTATATGAAATCGATGTAGAAAGGATGTTGGGATATTACGATCGCATCAAGGCTCAATTTACTGAATCAGATTCTATAGAAATTATAGCTAGGTTTCTCAATAAACAATCTATTGGTTCCTCTGTATACGATGTTATTGATTTTATTAGTTATTATACCGAAAGGTTAGCAAAGAATAAAAAACAACTAGACTTCGCTTTCGAGTGGATAAGAGCTCAAAAGATTCGTTTAGAATATAAAAAATTTCTTGGAAGTGCTCAATTTTCGAATCTTAAGCTCGCAATAGATACATGCATTTATTTATTTTTTCAAAAATATGATCAATACCTTAGAGAATTGTTTAAGAAAGATATAAAGGAATATGAGATAAGCACGATTTATGAAATCTTTTTTACACCATTGGAAATCGATAAATTATCGTTGAACGCCATTTTAGAGAAACATAAAAATATAGTTCCAACCTTTTTTAAGGAATCAAGTAGAATTGATACTCATATTATTACTCTAAGAAGAGGATTAAAAGAGATTATTAAACACGATTTTCAATAGGGTCTCGTAGAGTGATTAAAAATAAATATATGAAGTTGAATCATTATTAATAGAAATTAACAATAAATTTCACCTAATCCAGATCGAATATAAAAATATTAGACTAAACACATTTGAGGTGAGGTATAAGATGAGTATGGACAAAAAACTAAGCAAGACGATAGATTACGAGTCGATTTTTGATATTGAATTGTCTATTGAAGAATATAGCGAAAAATTGGAAGATTTATTAAAACATTCACGAATTGGCATTGTAGAACAAAGAAAAATTTTGCGCCAAAAAGTCCAAGAATTCAAAGACAAAAAGAAACGACATCTTGCCGATGTAAGAAAGCGCAAATAAGTATTCTTAATTCTTTTTTATTTTAATATTAATTTCTTAATTTTTTTTCGAATTACACCATTTGGCTCTTTTTTCAGACGCTTATTTAACTTATCCTCTACATAAGGCTCTTGATAAACATTCTGTTCCTCAATCAAATTTATTAAGGCCCAGCGAACTGAGTCGTCTGGGTCGCCTAAGAGCGGTAATACGAACTTAAGATATTTATTATCGTAATTTTCATTTATACGCATTAATGTTCGTGCTCTAATAATAAAATCAGGATGATATAACTGACTGACTAAGGGTAAGTTAAGCTCTTTATCTTCAATAATCGTTAGCAGATATTTTAACATATCTTTTCGAAAATTATGAGTTTCTTCCAACTCATTTAATTCATCGACTATGATGGATTTTGCCTTTTTTCCGATTTTCAACAGACTCTCGAAAGAGATATAGAAATTTTCAGAGAGATTCTTGTTTAAATTCTCAACCAATTGTTTTATAATTTTGTCGGTGACTTTTGAGAGTTCTATAAGTTGCCAGTTTTCTTCATCCAAGTTTGTATTATTATTAGAAAGGTTCACTTGTTCATCAATTTAATTTTTTTACTTACTTTATAAATTATTTAGTTATTCTCTTTTAATTAAATTATTATTAAAATGAAAATAATTGATTTGAATAAGATTTGGTGCTCACTTGTTAACTAGTTATGAAAAAAAAAGTAATGTGTAAATAATAATATTGAAATCGACAAAAATTCTAACGATGTTAACTCTAAGAAAGACGAATAATTTGGATAATAAACTAAGCCCATTCAAAAAGGGTAATAGTCATATTTGAATCTTTAAGATATTTATAAACAATCACACCTAATATTTATTATAATATAAGGTGTAGTTATGAAAATACACCATTTCCAAGTACTTACAAAAAATATAATGTTATGCGTTAATCTATACATTAAAAAGGTTAGTTTAATTGAACGATTTATTTTCTGAAATTGATGATATTTTCAATTCAAAGTCCGTAGCAATCTACGGTGTGAGTAGGAAAGGTGGTTTAGGAAATATTTTATTACAAGGATTTATCGATCAAGAGTTTCCTAATATTTTTATTATTAATCCTAAAATTACCGAACCGAATGTTGAAATAATGGGAATCCCCGTTTTTTCAGAGTTAAGATCCATTAGAAAGCCCGTTGATCTCGTGATATGCTCAACTCATCCGAAATATGTGCGAGATATTGTTATCGAAAGCGGCGAATATGGAGTAAAAGCAGTGGTAATATTTAGTGCTGGATTTGGGGAAAAAAACGAGTCAGGCAAAAAAGCTGAAGAGGAATTATTAAAAATTGCTCGAGAAAATAACATGAGATTAGTTGGACCCAATTGTATGGGATTTTATTGTCCCAGTTCGGGACTTTCGTTCTTTCCCGCTTTGCCAAAACAATCCGGTCCACTAGGTTTCGTTAGCCAAAGTGGTTCGATTGCTAACCTTATTACTTTTAGTTCAATGTTAAAAGGTATCCATTTTTCGAAAGCTATAAGTTATGGAAATGCTGTTGACCTAGGTTTCAATGATTTTTTAGAATATTTGGGAAAGGATTCTAAAACTAAACTAATATCATCTTATATGGAAGGGCTTGCGGACGGAAAACGATTTATTGAGCTTGTAAAAAAAATTAAAAAACCTATAATTATATGGAAGGCGGGTGTTACGCAAGCGGGAGCAAGAGCAGCTCAATCACATACAGGATCTATATGTGGAAATGATGATCTATGGAACTTGGTATTTGAAAAGTATGGGATAACCAGAGTCTATAATCTAGAAGAGATGATGAGCATGGTTCAAGCATTCATTAATCCTATGCCAGTAAAGGATTGTAGAGTAGCTATCCTTTCAGGTCCTGGTGGTCCTGCAGTATCATCAGCCGATGCTTGTGTAATGAATAATCTAAAGTTAGCGGACTTAACCGAGGAAACTAAGCTAAAACTTCAAGAAGTTATACCCGAATTTGGATCATCTATCTCCAATCCTATTGATTTAAGCCTTCAAGTGCAATTTGATCCGAAATTAGAGAAAAACGCATATGAATTAGTGGGAATGGATGCTAATGTTGATATGATGCTTATTTGGTTGACAATGTTAAATCCTCAATACAAAGAGTTAATAAATTTACAGAAAAGGATTTCTAAACCTATTGTTCTCGTATCCGCTATAGATGTGAATGTTTCGGCGGACTCCTTTAGTAAGATGGTCAAACGTTCCTTTATACATATTAGAGCAAAAAAAGTTCCAAAAATAATACAAAATTTAAACCAAAATGGCATTTCAGTTCATCCAAACGAACATATAGCTGCTAAGGCGTTATCGAGTATTTATCGGTTTTACAACAAAACAAATGAAAAGCTATGAGAAGATTAGTCCTTCAGAGGTTTATCTACTTTTCGCTTATTAAATTATTTATATTATTATAAAACACGTCTTCCAGGACATCTTGTTTCAGATTGAGGATTTTAATTTTATTGATTTCGATATCGGGAGTTGTGGCTGCAGGAGCGTCCGAGCCGTACATAACTCGTTTTTGACCCATGACTTTAATGAGGACATTAATTCCATAGGGAACAGATAAACTCGTCTCAAAAAAGACATTCTTCATGTTAGGAAAATACCTCAATACATTTATTAGATATTCCATTGTATACGCAGCGTGCCCTAAGATTAGTTGAAGGTCTTTATATTGTTTCACAAATTCAAATATATCTTTTGCTCGATAAGAATTTTGATAGAAGAACGCTTGACCCGAATGAAAGAATAGGGGTATATCGTGTTGAAGGCAAAAGTCAGCTAAGGCGTGAAAATCATCGGGGATTCTTAAGTTATCGAGAGTTCCTTGTGTTTTTACACCCTTGAAATTGTAATCCAAAATGTGGGATTTAAGTAATTTCCAATCCTCTTCTTCAGCGTTTCGAGGATTAAACCAATAAAATGCCTCTAATCTTTCCGGGTGTTCTTTAATTAATGTTAAAATTTGCGAGTGGTCGTATCGATTGTTTTCGTAGACTCTTTCTCCATATTCCTCATCGTCTATCGATTTCATATCGTTGATGAGCAAATTACTGTTAGCAGAAACATTTAAAGTGTTAATCACAGCTCTATCGATTCCGAATCGATCCATAAATTCTATTAAAGTCTCGTTTTTGTTTAAAAATTTACCGGTATAATGCATATGAGCGTCAAAGATCTCTATATTTCCTTCCATTTCAGACATATTAGAAATATAAATAATAATCTTAAAATTTTATCATTAAGTGGTGTAACACTAAAAAGAAGAAAGAATTAAGTCCTTAACACGCTTGTATTTTTTCATTTCAATGAATAGGGATTCAATAAATAAAGACCTTACAAATATAACCAGCTTTACTTCTAAGAAAGAAAATTTTTTCGGTAAATATCAATAATTAATGATGAACTGGGGATTAATCATCATTTAGAGAGTATTAATAATTAATTTCGGTTTTTTTTAATTTATTTCTACAGATTATTTCAGGCAGTGTATTTATCTAATCGAAGATCTAAGAAAAATTTCGAGATCTATCCTCATATAGTTACTTTTTTTCCATTTTGGATATTTGCTTTGAATCAGAAATGGAATTCTAATTATTTTTTGACGAAATATTTATATAATATTTCGGTTATAAGTTATATGGATTTGGAAAAATAATAACAAAATTAATAATTCTTATTATCATATTTTTGAAAAGCAACATTCAAATTTTGAAAAAGTTAAAATCGAATAACTCACACTAAAAAAACTTCATAAAAGGAAGAAAAATCATGGAAAATGCTTTTGAAAAGGGTTACTCAACCATTCAGAACATAAAAGATGTATTTAGAACGCCATCTCTCGCATCTCATCAGAGAGGTATGTTTAGTTCTATTGCTCAATATTTTAGTACGATTATTAAAGCGAAGGAATGCCAATTAAAGGATTTACTGTATAATGCAATAATAAAATGGCAATGTAAGAATCAACAAAAAGCATCAAAGATTACATCCCTAAAGCCATTAGATAAGTTAAAACAAATAAAAGAAATATTTAACTTATTTAGGGTAGAACTCCTTGAGAGATGTTCTCTTAACTACGAGGATCTAAGAAACATTAATAACTTCATTGAAATGGGATTTACATATTACAAAAGGAATTTTTTTAATCCTTAGTTATTGATTAACTCTTTTATCTTTCTCAAAAAGACTAAAAAGCTCAATTCTCTCCTTGTACTTGCACATATACTTTTCTGGTTCTGGGACCATCGTATTCGGTAAACATAATTCCCTGCCAAGTTCCTAGTAGTAGCTTTCTATTATGGATTAATACCGTGAGAGAAGGACCCGTTAAGCTAGATTTAATATGTGAATCGGCGTTTCCCTCCATATGTTGAAAGGAATAACCCTTATCTCCTCCTTTCGGAATTAGTTTTTTTAAGAAATTTGAGATGTCCTTCGCAACTGCGGGATCCGCATTTTCATTTATGGTTATGCCCGCTGTCGTATGTGGAACGAATATTCGACACACACCTTTTTTAATCCCCGAATTTTTTACCACATTTTCAACTTGACTTGTTATATTTGTAAGGCCTTCCCTCTTCTTGGTTTTTACTTTTATCTTTTCCAATACAATCATATTATTTCCTTTTTATTTAATATTTCAATCAATGGATTATTTATTTCTAAGATAATAAGGTTTGAGATTAAAAATTATGTAATAGACAAAAATAAATGTACAAGAAGTTATCTTTAAATTACATTGAAATAATAGACAATATAAAAAAAAATTAATTAGGTGGAATTATGGGAGTTATTTCTTTACTCGATTTCTCCTCTCTTGAAATCTCAATTTTTACCAATGCCGCTCTTTGAACTAAATAATCTAATCCAATTAAAATGAGTATTGAGATTAGAGCTGTTATATAGATTGGAACTAATGGTTCAGAATAAGCACCTAAGTTTCCTGCTGCCTTAAGACCATTTAGAACACCTAAGGTCCCCATGAAATTATGAAATATCACAGTCGCATAAATGTTTTTAGTTATAAAATAAAAAACACTCGTTCCTATACCGATGATCGTTAAGAAAAATACCATCTGTATTGTATTGAAAGGGGGACTATGAGCAAAATGATAAAACCCAAATGCTAAACTTGAGATTAGCGTAGCTATTGTTATTGAAATGTATTTACTATATTCAGCAGTTGAGTTTTTAATAGCATTTCCAAGTAGAACCCAGCAAACAACGATTTCAGCGATAGATACGGTTAAAACTTGACAAAATCCATTCAAAATCACAATGGGGTCTAATGTTGGAGGATTTTGAATGATGTAGAGCGTCATTCCTAGGGAAAAAGCAATTGTTATAGTAATAATAGTTCTCTTGTAATTGTTATTACTTACTTCATCTATTTGAAATTCTCCTAACTTGACAAAAGTTCTTACAGCAAACATCCCAATTAAGGTACCGATAAGAAAGATTGCAATAATTGTATAAATAATCCTGTCAATTACAGCATCGGGTCTTTGAAGTGTTAAAATCCTACCTTCCAGCAAATAAGTCATAATTGCCCACATTAGAAAGATAAAAATAGAGTAAAGAATATTAACTTATATTTTTCAAAGTTATTCTTTTTAAACACTCTCATTTCGTTTATCTCCTTTACTAAAAAACAAAAAACTAATTATTTATTAGAGGTCTTTTTGTAGACCATTAAATTTTTTGTATTTCTGTAAGAATTAGAGTTAATAATAATTTCATATATTTAAAGCAGATCGTTAAAAGTTATTTAGAAATCATGAATTTCGGTAAGACAGATGGATCGAATTTAGCATTCTGAATAATAATTCATCAAAAGATTGAAAAAGTTAATAATCATTGATGAATATTCAAATAATTGAAAATTCCTTTAAAATCAAGTGTATTACGTTCTGAAATTTTTAATTTTTATAAATAAAACCCATCTAAAGGATATAAAATTTTTAAGTTCGTTTTTATGTCTCTATTCTATACAAAAAAGGAAGTTCTAAAATTTTCCATGTTTTCCCTTACCTTTAGTAAACTGAGTGCTTCCTTTTAAATACTCTCCGCTTTCTAATGTCTTAAGCCCATAATTAAACTCATTCATTAAAGCATCTTTAATAGACAACCCGA
>WJKD01000271.1 GCA_014729315.1 Promethearchaeota archaeon
AAAGTTGGATCAAATCAATATTCAGGATCGGGAGAATACCATTTTATTTCTGGATGCCTATGATGAATACCGGGAACGAAAAGTCACTGCCAATGATTTTGTCGAATTGCGCAATTTGACACATAATTTCTTGAAAGTGATTATTACCAGTCGCACCAACTATTTTGCCTGTGATGAAGCCCAGCCACATTTATCAACCCGCTATATCTCTTATTTTGATGAAATGCAAATGCGGCAATTTTTTAAACTGCATCACCCATTTCGCTGGCGGCGCTACTGGAAAATCCTGAACCGTTATCAGCGGTTTCTCGACCTTTCCCGCCGAGTGGTGCTGCTCAACTATCTGAATCTGGACATTCTGAAATCTGTGCAAACAGAAAAAAATAGAGACGGCGGATTAAATAATTATCAGGTCTATTCTCAAATTGTGGAAAGCATTTTACCGGATGATCGCAATGCAAATAAACTGCTACCTCGAAGCCAGGCAATGTACATCATGTCGTTGTTAGGCTTTTATATTATCTGCTGCGGCGGAGCAAATAAAATTCACTATGCAACCATGGGAGAGCAGTTATTAAAACTGTTGGAACAGTTCCACCTCAGCGACCAACAGGTAACACGTTTTCTGAGAAGCGAAGATTTAATGGATGCTTACAGTGATTTACTATCGGAAATCCGCACCCGGACATTTCTGGTTAGAGACCAACCCGGATATTATTATTTTGCGCATCGTTCCTTTGCCGAATATTTTGCAGCCCGCTTTATTCTGGATGCCGTTCGACAAGAGAAGCCTCTCATGAATTTATCGAATATTACATTCACGACACCAGTAGTCGAATTCATTCTTGAGGCAGATGAAAAAGCATTTGATAAAATGCTATCTTTAAACAGATCGACTCAACTCCGTGATATTGCCACTGAATTATCGACAGATGAAATTAATAGGATTATAATAGGTATTGAACATGAATATTATCTAATAACCATTGAAGGCGATGAAATTGTTATTGATTTTAAATCAGGATTGATGTGGCAGCATGGTGGTTCTTCAAATTACATGAATTATGAAAACGCAAGGAAGTGGGTAGATGAGCTCAAAGTAAAGGGTTATGCCGGTTATTGCGATTGGCGTTTACCAACATTAGAGGAAGCTATGAATTTAATGGCGCTACATAAAAATAGAGACAATTTGTACATTGATCCGATATTTAGTACAAACCAAGATTGGATTTGGACTGCAGATCCATACAAAGGCAAATACAGGCAGTGGGTTGTCGATTTCGAAAGTGGCTGTTGCGGCTGGGACAAACTCGACTTATACGCCTATGTTCGAGCAGTTCGTTCCGGACAATCATCTAACGAATGATTTGGTTATTTGGTCATTTGAATTATTGGATAGTTTGGGGTGGTAAGAAGGGTGGGGAGAAAATTTTTACAAATTTCAGGGTAAAATTATGGCACGATATAAACATTTACCTAAATACAAAAAGGCATTTGATCTGGCAAAATATTTTGATCAAATCGCATGAAATTTTAGTCGCTACAATAAATATACGTATGGTACAGAGTTAAGAAATTTATCACGGGAAATATTAAAGGATATAATTCGGGCGAATAATGCGAAGGATAAAACTTCACATCTAATTGACATGGCAAAGGATGAATAGCCACGAGATTCATCTCGTGGTTTTAAAGGTGTCCCCTGAAATAAATTGGGAGTTTTAACTCCCAGTGTTGAAAAAGGAAGTTGCGGTCTATTGGATAGCCAAAAGAAACACCACCGGGGATTAAAATCCCCAAAAAGATGGTAGTGGGGTATGGCTCTATCCACGATTTAAAAATCGTGGCAATTCAAAAAATGGAAGATTAATCATTTTGTTTTAACGAAAAATGCAAATGACTCGATTCTTTAACTTGGCGAGCAAAAAATGACTGAACACCAAAAGCCAAAAATATTTCTCAGTTATGCGCATGAAGACATTGGCATGGCAAAACGGATTTATCAGGATTTAAGGCGATATGATTTAGATGTATGGATTGATTGCGAAAGTCTATTGCCAGGGCAAAACTGGAAGATTACTATTGAAAAGGCAATTAAGCAGAGTCAGTTTTATTTACTATTGCTATCTTCTCATTCAATGACGAAACGAGGTTTTATCCAAAAAGAAATGCGGATTGCTTATGAAATGCTGGAGAAGTGTTCGGAAGATGATATTTATATTATTCCAGTAAGGTTGAATGAGTGTGAGCCGTCATTAAAAATAAGTGATATTCATTATATCGATATTT
>WJKD01000272.1 GCA_014729315.1 Promethearchaeota archaeon
CATGGATTGCAATTATTTTGTATTATTGCAAAGACGCAGTAGATTCAGCATGAAAACAAAAACAGTGAAAAAGCTCATATCAAATTCACTCCTCTCCCGCCTCCTCCCTCCGAATCACATACCGCAATGCCGCAAAAACCAGAAGATTGAAGCTCAATCCGATGAGCGCCGCAAACTGATCCCGGTAAAATATAAACACCTGAGTCAGGAAAATGGAGATCAGAATAGAACGTTCGAACATTTTGAAAGCTGTTAATCGTGAGCGATGGATGCTGAAAATTCCCAGCATCACAAAAATGCCCGATAGCAGCGACGAGCCTAATTCCATGGATTGAAGAAAGGTGAGATCTTCGAATCGCTCCACCATTCTGTTCAGGATTTGAATATTCACAATCTGTTCGAATCCCAGTCCTTTGAAGAAGATCAGCACGAATGCGTAGGCGAGTTTGGTGAGAAGCTGGAACAGGAAGAAAATAATTATCGCCAAGGGGAATCCGGGCAGGTGGGCTATTTTCTGATAAAGCTCCTGAGACGTGCGTTTCGTCCGGGTCAGAATTCCCGGTCGGGGCGTGGGAACCAGCTCTGTTGTTTCAAGCAGGTTGCGGAAGGCTTTTGCCAGCGGCGCTTCCGGGTCGCCTTTTTTCAGATACGCCAGTGCGCGCTGTTTTTCTTCCTTATCGAGATCGTGCAGCGCCACTTCTTCCATCTCCCGCAGCCCGTTCATAATATATTCTTCCGAAGAATACGTCCGCCCCCGGTGGATGGTGCGGATTCCGATGATAATCAGCACGAATATGACGTATATCAGCGCAATGGTGGGCTGATAAAAATAGTCATTATCTCGTGTGATAAATTTTCCCAGCTCATCGATAAACGCGCCGAAGCCCACTCCGCCCACAATCGCCGCCAGTCGCTGCGAGGACTTGCTCAGGAAGGATAACAGAATGATGATGGCGATCAGCATCAGGAGTCCGCCCCAGAGCATGTGGGCGATGTGCAATTTCTCGGTGGCGATTTTCGGATATCCGGTCAGTTCGAGATAGAACCGGATCAGCAGCACGGCTGCCACGGCTGAGACGAGGAAATTTTCCAGGTAATCTGCTGCTTCGATATTTCGAATGAAAAGCCTGCGGTTTTTTAGGCTCATGACTCTGTTTTCCGTAATTTAATGCAATATATTTTAAGCTATTATAAATTATCACAATAATCATGAAATGTCAATAAATATTCTCGTTACGTTTTAAAGTCGGAATACTGGGTGTTGTGCCCTGCGAAAATAATGTAGCTATTTCGCCCTTACAGGGATAATTTTTCGTAAATTTAATTAACACAGGGCGTTGCCCTGTGATTTGGTATGTCACCCCTTCGGGGTTTTAAATGCTTTATTCGGTTGCTAAATACGAAGCATATTCCAGGCAGGCTTTAATGTCATCAATTGTCAGACGTGGAAAATTTTGTAATATTAAGCGTGATTTTAATCCACCGTGGTGATTCAACACTGGGAGTTAAAACTCCCGATCGATATTTGGGGGGCATTTAAAACCACGAGATGAATCTCGTGGCAATTCAATAGTTGCTCATTTAAATAAGTCAGAATGTGTTCCCGTCCGTTCGAATACTATTTCTTCTTTCTCTATTTTATAGATTAGCAACCAGTCCGACTCAATATGACATTCTCGTCTTCCTTTATAATTGCCAATGAGCTTGTGATCATTATACTTTGCATCTAGTTTTTCTTCGTTTATCAAACTGGAAAGGATAAATTTTAATTTTTCTTTTTCTTTCCCACGTTTGAGCATTCTTTTTAAGTCACGCTCAAATTGCCTGGTAAAAGAAGATTTTAGCATTTAGATTCCCAGTTTATTAAACATATCATTTTCATCTTCACAATGAACGACGTTTTTCCCTTCATCAGTATCCTTAAATGTTTGAATTGTCGTCTCATTCGGAACGCGGACATCAAATGGCAAACCCTTGTACAGCTTTACTTGTTTGTAGAATATGTTTATAGCAGTGGTTGGAGTTAACCCTAATTCTGAAAAAATGCTTTCAACTTCCTTTTTCAAATCAGGTTCGACCCTTGCCCTAATCATTTCAGTTTTTGGCATGATTATCACCATCTAAAAAATTTTCATTATTCAGTGTTTATAATGTATCACTTTTGGGATACATTGTCAAGCTTTTATTTTCTGATAACCACGCTTTTTTGGCGTTGATTTCAATCTCCCATCTGGCGATTCAAACCTGGGAGTTAAAA
>WJKD01000273.1 GCA_014729315.1 Promethearchaeota archaeon
TACTTAATAGCAGATAAAAACAGTAACTTAGCTAGGATAGAGACCGCTGCGGAAGAAATTGTTGTAACTGAACCCAAGGATGGATTTATAGCCACAACTAATCACGCACTTTCTCCACAAATGAAGAAATATATTAATCCCGCTTTCAGATTCGAGAATAGCGTTGAGCGCTACAATAGAGTTTTGAATTGGTATGAAAAGACTAAAGGTAAGATTTCAGTAGAGAATATGAAAAAAATTTTATCTGATCACGAAAGAGGTGTCTGTTCTCATTTTAAATTTGCAGGAGAAACGACAAGCACCATTTGGTCTTGGATTTCACTATTGGGACGTAATGCTGTGGAAATTTGTGATGGGTCACCGTGTAAAAACGACTATATTGCAGATTATTTTTAATATTTATATTTACTTCAAATTTTTTTCAAAAATATATAACAATTTTTTTCACTCAACAAAATAAGGCTCTATTATGGAAGATGTTATAGATTCTGAGGAAGCGAAAAAAGTAATTAGAGAAAATATTAATGCTCTATCCAGTTTATTAAAGGCTCTATCGCAAGATAATCGATTAAAAATCCTTTCTTTATTATTGGATGGAGAAAAAGAATTTCATCAGTTTAAAGAAAATTTAACATTAAGCAAGACTGCTTTAGCGAATCATCTATCAGTTCTTCTGGATAATAATTTAATCAAAAAGATCGAGCGGGGATCTTATGATATCACGAAGGATGGTAAGGATTTAATTCTTTCAATAGTATTAAGTTATCGTAAATCCCAAATACATTCGCTTGAAATAAGAAAAAGATTATGGAATAAATACTTACCCGAAAAAATTGAATCTAGTTCGGGAATTCATAATAAATTTATCGTCGAAATACCCGCAAAATATGTACCTGGATGGATTTCCTATGTTTCTTCAATCACGGGAGTCCTTAAATCATTAAATAAAAACATCGATCAGATCGATGTTGCGGGAAATACAGGACATGCATTCTTTTTTAATGTGGCTGAAGGAATTACAGATCCTTCAGGACCGAGTTGTGTTGTAAAAATGCATTCTTTTCACGAAGGGATAGAAGTATTTGGATGGAAACTTAAGGAATGGTACCAACCGCTTTCAAGAGACACCAGTAATCTACCAATAAAACCAGATCTATTCAAGAAAATATTCAATGCGGTAAAAGACGGATTGGAAAGGATGAATAGACCCGTTATCCTTTGGGGAATTCCGATACCAGAATACGGAATCGTCAACGGATATGAAGACGATAAATATATTGTAAGCACTTTCAGATCTTCTGACCCTGAGAAGAGATTTGGCCCCGATACTGACACTAAATTCGATGATATTGTTCCGCCGGGCAGAATGCAAGCCTTATTTTTTGAAGAAACAGTATTACCTCCAGAGAAAGAAAAATCTGATTTACGATCAATTAGAAACGCTTTGAATTTATCTAACCTCCATCAAAAAGGGTCTGGTTATATTTCTGGTCCCAATGCGTTTTACGAATGGGCAGAGGTTATAGAAGGGGAGATAGAATTTATTTCGTATCACGGAAATAGTTACATCTCTAAATGCATTTACGAAGCTCTCTGCTTTGCCAATGAATATATCAGTCGCATAGCTCGTAGATATAGTGACATAGCTCAATATAGGTACCTAATCAATGCTTCCGACCAATTTAAGGAAGCAAAAAGCTTAATGAAACAGTATGAAGTATTATTCCCGTTTGCTTTCGATGGAGATTTAAATTATAAAAAAAGACAGAGGGGAGCTGAAATTCTAAGAAAAATCGCCCCCTATATTTCGGGAGCCTTCGCAAATATGAGCGATGCTTTGGAAAATTGGGAGTAACGATTTGATTTTTCAAAAAAAAAATATGAATATAAAAATGATTGAAAAATATTAGGATTACTGAACATCACATCTATGATTAGATTAATTATCTATTTGATAGTTGAATAGAGTCATTTTAATTACTTTATAACAAATAACAGAATTTAAGACAATATGAGAAGAAAATCTACATTGAAATTTTAAGAGAGAAAAAATAAATATGGCCTCTTTGTTCTGAATTAAATGTCGTGAAGGAGAGAGATATAATTATAGAATTCCTTAGTTTGCAGTCCATACTACAGCCCTGCCTTCTTTTTTATCAGTGCGTTTTATTTGATGGCTGTTTTCTAAATCATACATTATTTTCCAAATTTGGGTATTACTTAATTTGAAATATCTCCTTAATTCTGGCGTAGACATTTCGGTGCCGTTTAGTAAATTAACGATTAATCTTTTAATCTCGTCCACAGTTTCTTCGTCAGAATCTTCGGTACTATCTTCCTCCTCTTCACTTTCAATATCGTTGATTATTCTATTCGCCACTTTATTCAAAGCTTGGATATTTTTTTCAACATCTTGAGGTTTCATGAATAAACAACAGA
>WJKD01000274.1 GCA_014729315.1 Promethearchaeota archaeon
GAATATACTATTTTAAGTAAAACTAATGTGCAGAGTATGATTTGTTTTTTTTACTTTGGTTATTATAATGTAATTTTACTCCGCATTTCGGACAGTTGGTAGTTCCTCCCTCAACATAATTCTGAATTAAATTTCCACAATAAAAACAAAACCTTAGCTTCTTCTCGTCTGACATAATAATTCTCAACTCAAAATTTTTTTATTCTTATTAAATTAATCGAAAAAGAGAATTTAAAACTTATATAGTCCAATAAATATAACATAATAAAATCTATAAAAGACTGACCTAAGAAAAATAAAGTAAATCAATTTTTTAATTAAGTCGGATAAAAAAAAATAAAATTTTAATTTTATTTGATAAGTATTAGTCTAATTTATAAAATAGATTAGCATATAATAATAGGAATAATCCGAAAATCATGAGTATTGGAGGCACTTCCAGTGGAACTAATGGAAAAACAGTTATAAACATTGGAGAATCAATGAAATGTGAAATAAGAATAAATATAACAGCGATAAAAATCATAAAAGCTTTCCTACGAGCAGTATCTCTTGTTTTAAACACCAAGTATAAGTACATGAAAACGATAAGTAAACTGGAAAACACTCCAATGATAGAAAGTAATATTAATGTGAAATACCTATTTGATAAATCTAAAAGACTTAATAATGAAATCCCAAACGCTACAGTGGTGATTATAGTAAAAAACTTTTTAGTTGAAGTAAAAATTTGGGATTCGATTAGATATAAAATAGATATTAACGACGAGATGCCAAAAATATAACCTATAGACGCAAATAAATCGTAATATTGCGAAATGTGAACGGCAATAAGATAAAATATGCGACAAACGGCGTATAATAAGCTAAAGATCGACCATGCCAAATATCCTTTTTTTACATCTCTCTCTACTTTCAATCCTCTGAAAAGGAATAAACTGGCGTTAACAAATAAAATAATAACAGCAATAATCCAAAGGATTAGCGATAAACCTTGATAATAACCAATTCCACTCAATGCTTTAGGAAGAGCGTTAATCATATTCTTATACCTCAAATCTAATAATATATGAAAAAATATTTCATATAAAAAAAACTTCTACATAGCTTATATAGAAACAATAAAAAGGTTGGATAATTGTAAATGATATTCATTCTTATATTTTTCAAGAGGGATAACATCTGAATAGGGATACTTTTAGCTACTTTATTTCATTATTGATGCTCATTATTCTTGCTACGCTAATTTCTTTAACTATTCTCTCTATTGTCGAGATTATTCTTTTGTATCCGAAACTCAACATTCTCTCCTTATGGATGAGCGATTTAGCAACAACCAGCTTCGGGACATTATTCAATATCTTTATAATCATATCCTCAATTTTTTTAGGTTTTTTTTACCTAAGTATGTTCAAGGAACAGATCAGCTCATATACGAAAAGTACTAAGAAAACTATAAAAGCTGTTTTTATATTATCGTGTTTCCTTCATCTGTTAGGCTTTTTTTTAATCGGATTATTTCCGGTAGGGGAAATTGGAGAAGTGACATATGGACATGCTATTGGAGCTTTCTTATACTGGATCTTTTCAACAATTTTTTGGATTACTATAGCCTATTTAGATTTTAATAACTCAAATAACCAAAAAGTTATAACCATATCATCAATTCTAACGGCGTTTTTCTGGGCCTTCTTTCTACTGTATTTGCTATTGATCTTTTTAGTTCCATTCTTAGATAATTTATTGTTTAAAACACCCCAATGGGTAGTTCATATTTCTTTAAGCGGGTCTATAACAATGCGCTCTATATCTCTAATAAACCCAAAGAACTTAAAAAAAAAAAGCAAATAGAATCATTTTTAATCAAATAATTGTAGACTGAATCTTTTTATTTATTTTAATTATGTTTTTGAACGAATTCTTTAATTGGACTAAAATGCTCCTCTTTATAACCGAAAATGTCGTTGTGACCCGCTCCTTCGATATATATTAACTCTTTATCAATGTCATCGGGAACTGCTTCGTATATTATTAGTGCCTCTTCTTTGGGAATTATCCAATCCCTAGTACCGTGTATTACTAACACAGGTTTTTCAAATTTTTGTATGCGAGTGTCGTTCGAGAACTTTTTTAATTTCTCTTCTGAGACTTCGGGACCCCGAATCCGAAAAAGACGTGTCATCATATTATAAATGCTTCCAAAACCGCTCGAAAAAACGACGCCTTTCAAATTATCTGGATTTTGGGCTCCAATTTCCGACGCACATACACTTCCAAGAGATCTTCCTATTAAGAAAGGAGAGGTATCTAAATCATTTTCTTCGAGCCATTCGACGAATTTTTGATATATGGGCATTGCGTCTTCTATTAAGCTCGTGTAATAAGGAGACCCGGTACTATGACCATAGCCCCGATAATCCACGACAGCAAGGTTTAAATCGCAATCTAAAAAGAGATCGTAAAAATGGGTGTAGTCAAGCGCAATCTCTCCGTTTCCGTGAAACATGAGTACATTCGGTAGCTCTTCTTGATTCCTAAAATAGTACCCTCCAATGGTGATGTCTTTTTCGATCTGAAAGTTTAAGGGAGTGATGTTGGAGTTTAGTTTAGAAGGTATTTCCGCTTTTCTCGGATAAAACACCACATTCGATACTCTTTGATCGTCAATAAACATTGATTTTCACTCCATTATTAGAATTGCTCTATTTTAGGAATAAAATTAGAGTCGGAATAAAAAGTTTTATATTCATTTTTATTAAATATTAAATTACGAATTCTATTTAATAACTAAATATCAAAAATTACAAAAAGCGACTTTTTATGACAGAAAACAGTATTATGCCCCAAGAATATAATAAAAGCGATAAAGTAATATGGTCATTAGCAACATTGGGTGGGCAATTAGTGGCAGGAATTTATGGGACGCTGTTGCTTTATTTTTATCAAGTTTATTTGGGCTTAGATGCGTTTTTTATTGCCATCGCAGCAATCTTATATGCTGTGTGGAATGCAATTAACGACCCATTATTTGGTTATATATCAGATGCAAAACCTGTAGGCGAAAAGGGTCGACGCATACCCTACATGCGATATACAGCACCATTCCTTGGAATTAGTTTTATTTTAGTATGGTTCGTTCCCATCGGATGGCCACAAATTTACATTTTTATTTGGATGCTTATTACCATGCTCCTCTATGATACTGGTTATACTATCGTTTTCCTAATGCAATCTGCCCTCTTGCCAGAAATATCTCAAAATGATCAAGAAAGAACTGACTTTCAAAAATATTCCTCGCTCTTCTTTCTTTTAGGAGCAATTTTAGGATTTTTAGTTCCCGATCTTTTGCGACCAAAAGCAGATCAAACTTCGTTAATACCCTTGTATATCGGTGTTACGGTCATAGGAATCCTTTCTATAATTCTTATCATAATTCCAACTTACAGATTTAAAGAAAGACCCGAATTTACAAAAGTTGATAAGCCTGTTGGGTTAGTTGATTCAATAAAATTTACCTTCAAAAGCAAATCTTTCCTCATTCTGACATCTGCTAACTTCATGTCGATTTTTATGCAAGCAATTATTTTAGGAATGATGTTCTATTTAGCAGATTATGTGATGCAAGTTCCAACATTTCTATTGATAGTGGCGGTATTCCTTGGACTTATTGTCGGAGTATTACTTTCGAATCTATTTGCGGCTAAATTAGGTGTTGTTAAAGCAAATCAACTACTATTAATAATAGCGGGAGTGTCTCTAGTTCTCTTACCTTTCATTCCAGAATTCTTAATCTATTTAAGTTTATTTTTTGCCGGGTTTGGTATCGCTGGTCCTTTAGTTCTCACAAATGTTCTTTTTGCTCAAGTTGCTGATGAGGACGAGACAGTGTCTGGAGTGAGGCGAGAAGCGTCCTTCTTTGGGATAAACGCATTAATAACAAAACCAGCTCAATCAATAGCCTTGGCTCTAGGTGCAGTATTGCTCCAATTGTCAGGTTTTCTCACACCTGTCGCAGGAGGCGAGATTATACTTAATCAACCTGATTCTGCGGTTTTTATGATTAAAGTCATAATAGGACTTATACCTGGTATTGCGATGCTGATTGGAGCGTTAATTCTGCAATTCTATCCATTAAAAGGAGAGCATCTAAAAGATTTGCAGAGAGAAGTTCTTAAATTGCATACAGAAAAGAAAGCAAAATTATCGGAAAATTAAATATTATCTTTTTATTCTTCTTCTATTATTTTTTAAGTCCATTTTATCTGAAGTTGATATTCCTTGTGATTTACACGGTTTTAGTAACCACAATTTAATATTGAATTAAAAAAAAGGAAATAATGTATTGCTGGAAATTAGATTATAATTGGTATTTCTTTTTCAATTCACGCCCAATTTTGTATGCCTTCCCCACAGCATGTCCTACTTTATAATACATATTATCTATCGAAGACCACACGATTGCTCTCATCTTAAGAAAATCTGGTTTATTTTTCTCAGTCAAGCAATCTTCTCGGGCATAGCATTCGATTATTTCTCCAATAAAGATATAATGAGTATCTCCAAAATCGATGGTCTTTACTAATTTACAACCCATACTTATGGGGGCGTTATTTATTAAGGGAGCGTTATCTAATTCACCGTAATAAACATCAAAAATGTCCGATTTATTCCATTTTTTTCCAGATACCAAACCACAATAGTCAGTAATCTTTAACATTTCCTCAGAAGGCATGCTTACGCTAAATTCAGAATGGTCTTTAATTCCGACAGCAGTATAATGGTTTTTTGCGCAGCTTATGGTAATCCTCGGGGGGTTATAATCGGAATTAGTAATATCTGCTAAAGCGAAAAAGTTTGGTTTCCCATCAACAATCGCACCAATTAAAGATATAGGTTTAGGATAAATATATGGGTATGTGCGTATTTTGACATTTTTCACCATCGGTTTATTAAACCTCTTTTTTACTTTTTTCTTCTTTTTTTCTTTAAAGTTTGTTGAAATTCGATTAAAATGCCAAAAGGTTTTGTCATATCGAAATAAGTGACTTTCTGCCGCCATGTTTGCCCTTCGTGGACAATTTTATATCCTAAATTTTTGTATTTTTCCACAAGCGAATCCAAATCTTCAACGAATATTCCGAAATGATGCAATCCTTCTTGACCCGCCTCAATAAATTCCTTAAAAATACAATCGCCTTCAAGTAGCTGGATTAACTCAATTTGTCTACCAAATCCGCGACTAATTCCAATTTTGGTGCTAATTGTGGTTTCTTTGCCTCTATACTTAAACAAATTATCTTTATTTTCAAAAAAAGCAAATTTAGGAAGTGAAAATTGAGATTCTAATAATTTTGCTTGCTTTTCTACATCCTTATAGACATATCCCAATTGGTCTATTTTCAAATTTCCTATATTTTCATCCATATTTACTTACCATTCAGTTTTTGTTATTTAGTTTTAATTGATAGTATCAATAATAGTGTATATCATTTAAAATGCAAATCCAATTTAACGAGTTTTAAAAAAAATTATTTTAGACGAGATGCATTTTTCAAGATAAACGAATTGGAACAAATCACTACACATTTGAGGATTTAAAAAAAATTGACCTCCCGAGGGAAACTGTGTTTGGCAAAAAGAATCCCAAAAAGTTATGGGCGTGTGTATCAACGAGACTAGCTATGTAAGAAAAATAAGGTCGAAAAGTTTCTTCGTGAAACTGACCAAATTGATTACGCGAATATAAAGGCACTTTTAAGGGACCATAGTGCAAGTCAAAACGGAGAAGGAGGTATGGAAACTATCTGTCATAATGATCCTGCGAATATATCTGTTGCTTCAATGATATTTGATTTGAGATGCCGCAATGCTGAGATTTGTTTCGGTTTATCTTGTGAAAATGAGTATAATTTATTCAAATTTGAGAAATAATGAATCAGAATCGTATTAATAAGCCGAAGCCGAAAGTAGGATTCTGCGTTGTTTATCATCCATTTGAGGAAAACGCAGAAAAAGCACCTTTCATTTGTGAAAAATCTTTTTCTTTATTAAAATCAATTGAGAATATTGAGGTTATTGAAGCTAAAGAATTAATTAAGGACCTTAAATCAAGCTTATCTACTGCAGAATATTTCTGGGAGAACCGAGTTGACTTGATTTGCGTAAAACTCGCTACATGGAGTTCAGATAATTTAGTGTTAGAAATGAATTCCCATTGCAATGTTCCATTTATTTTCTGGTCCTATTCTCACATGCATGCTGGAAGTATGTGCGGTGCACAACAATTTAACATGGTCTTCAAAGAACTTGGAAAAGAGTGTATTTTTGTCTATAGAGACGACCAATCAGCCCTGGATAAGATAATTAATTATTCATATTGCGTTTATATCAAAAATAAATTAAGATTAGCAAGATTTCTCAAAATTGGGGCGAGAACACAAGGAATGTCGGAAGTAGCATGCGATGAATTTTCCGTAAAAGAGGTTTTTGGATCTTCGATTTATACAATTGGATTTGAGGATATTGAGCATAAACGCCTTCAGATTGGAGAAAAACATGTTAAAGGAAAATGGAGCGAGATTAAGAATTCAATTAAAAATATATCAATAAGCGAGGAAGATGGTCTAATTGCTTTAAGATATTATTTAGCGCTAAAGGATTTAATTGGAGCTGAACAGATTTCGGGGATAACGGTAGAATGTTATCCGAATCACATGGGGAAGTATTGCTTATCTTTTAGTCTTCTGGCAGACAAAGGCATTCCAGGAGCGTGCGAAGGAGACGTGAACGCGCTAATTTTAATGTTTATATTAATGCACTTGTCCAGAGGACCAGTGCATAATATTGATCCGCTTTATTTGTACGAGGAAGATGACAGTATTATTGGCAGTCATTGTGGTTCAGGTTCCTTCCAATTGGCAATTTCTTTGAACGATATCGAGCTCGCAAACGTACGATTAGCTAACGAGGGCACGTGCGTCCTTTTCCCCTCGAAACCAGGTAAAGTAACTATGGCGAACTTAGTTGGGAGAAAGGAAACTTATCGAATGGGAATAATTAGCGGAGAGGCAATTAAGACCGAGTTAATCTTCCCTGGCAATCCAATAAGAGTCAAACTCCCGATCCCCATCGGTGAATATTTAGATATCGTGGAGGCACACGGTCTGGGTCATCATTGGATAATAGCTTACGGCGATTATAATGACCCGTTACAAAAATTGGCTTCAATGTTAAATATAGATCCTATAGTGTTTTCTTCGTAGAGATCAACGCATAAAAGCGGTTAGTTTGCTTTCCCCTGATCTTCAACTGTTTTTATAGCCTTTTGAATTTTTTCCTCATCTCCTAAATAATAATGCTTTATGGGTTTTAAGTCGTCGTCCAACTCATAAATAAGTGGTATTCCGGTGGGAATATTTAATTTTACAATTTCTTCTTCTGATACATCGTCTAAGTATTTTACAAGAGCGCGTAAACTATTTCCGTGAGCAGAAATGATAACTCTTTTCTCTGATTTAATAGCGGGGGCAATTTTTTCGTGCCAATAGGGTAAGACTCTTTCAATAGTGTCTTTTAAACATTCTGACAACGGGATCTCATCATTTTTTAACTTTTTATACTTTAGATCATTTCCAGGGTATCTTGGATCTGTAGTTTTGAGAGGGGGCGGAGGAACATCGTAGCTTCTTCTCCATATTAGAACTTGTTCCTCTCCTACTTCTGTAGCCATAGTTGATTTATAAAAACCTTGTAGCGCACCGTAATGTCTTTCATTTAGCCTCCACGAGCGTCGAACGGGTATCCACATGAGATCCATCTTGTCTAAGACTATCCATAATGTTCTAATTCCTCTTTTAAGCACGGAGGTAAAGGCAATATCAAAAGAATAATTCAACTCTTTTAATAGTCTTGCGGCTTCATTTGCCTCTTGGACGCCTTTTTCTGATAGATCTACATCTGTCCATCCAGTAAATCTGTTTTCCTTGTTCCAAACGCTTTCTCCATGCCTCAATAAAACAAGTTTATGCATAATTTCACCTTATGGTTAAATTTAATGCTTATAAGATTATTAAAATTATCTTCTTTCTAAGCTTAATAATTACATTCAATATAAATAGGAAGAACTTTTTTAGATGATCATTAAGTTAAAAACTATTGAAGGAAATACTAATGATAAAACATTTTAAAGGGGAACCATCACAGTTTGTAATTAAATATAAGAAGGGAAAGATTAAAAAAGCTGGTAGAGGTCTGACTTTTTATTATATGAAAAAAAAGACCAACATTGTCGCGATTCCAAACATGACAATCGACTCAAACTTTATTTTCAACGAAGTTACTAGTAATTTTCAAAAAATCTCGTTACAAGGTCATTTCACCTATAAGATACAGGATCCTAAAAAAATGGCGTTTATTTTAGATTACAGTATCGATCCCGAGACAATGCAATATAAAACGACTGATCCTGAGAAATTAGAACTAAGAATTACGAATATAGTCCAAATGGAGACGAGGAGCGAAATCGAGAAATTAGATTTAGAAGGCGCTCTCAGAATCTCGAAACAATTAGCTCAATTAGTATACGAAAGAGTGAACAAAGTTCCTCTAATGGACGAAATGGGCGTTCAAGTGTTAAGTATCACATTTAACTCCATAACGCCCACGCCTGCTATATCGCAAGCTTTAGAAGCAGATTATCGCGAAAAGCTCCAAAAGAAAGCAGACGAGGCGATCTATGAAAGAAGAGCCGCTGCGGTAGAACAAGAGCGTAAAATCAAGGAAAACGAGCTCTTTACCGAAGTTTCTCTAGAGGAAAAGAGAAAAGATCTAATTGATCTCAAAGGTGAAAATTTCATCAAGGACGCAGAATTTAATAAAAAAGCAAAAGAACTAGAGCTTTCTCCATATAAGGAATTAGATCCGAAATTATTGCTCGCCTTAAGTCTTAAGGATCTATCTCTGAACGCAAGCAAAATCGGAAACTTAACTATCACTTCGGAGATTCTTTCTCAATTATTAAACGAAAAAGATAAGTAAAAAAATGGCAAAAGTAGAGAAACTGGTAATTATTACCAAGCATACATGGTTGGAAGGACTAATAGAGCAGTTCAATACAAAAGCCCAGGCGAATTTTTATATAGATCAAAATCTCGGTCCCAATAATTTTACTTATTACGAAGAATCGCATAATCAATATTATAAGTCTTTAAACCAGTTGAAAAAATCTATTCCCGATAAGCTTAAGTATCAAATTGTCGAAAGCTCTTTCTTACCCAACTTTTTATTTAATAAAACGGATCTAGTTGTATGTATCGGTCCTGATGGTCTCGTTGTTAACACTGCGAAATATTTAAATGGACAATACATCTTAGCCATTAATCCTGATATCCAGAGAATCGATGGGGTTCTACTTCCTTTTACAGTTGAAAGTCTGAATATCGGAGAACTTATAGAAAATATTGAGCAAAACGATATTAATTTAGCAAATATTACCATGGCAAAAGCTGAATTAAACGATAATCAAGTTCTTTACGGAGTAAACGATCTTTTTATAGGACAACAGACCCATGTGTCGGCAAGATATACTTTGGAATACGGAGATATGAGCGAATCCCAAAGCTCGAGCGGTATTATTGTATCCACAGGCGCCGGCTCAACGGGGTGGTTTAGGTCTATTATAACGGGAGCAATTGGAATTACACAAAACGCCCGTCAAAATATAAACATTGGACACATTCAAGAAGATGATTATCGGTTTCATTGGGACGCCGACTATATATATTTTTCTGTAAGAGAACCCTTTAAAAGTAAAACTTCCGGAACTGATCTAATATTCGGAACAATTTATGAAGGGGATCATCTAAAAGTGACATCAAAAATGCCAGATAACGGCGTAATTTTTTCGGATGGCGTCGAAAAAGATTATTTAAGATTTAACTCTGGTACTATTGCCAAGATTGGAATAGCAGACAAAAAAGTCCGACTATTACTTAACTCTTAATCTCAATTTTTTCTTATGGATCTTTTCTTTGATTCAAATTATAAGAAAAATAATTAAAAAAACATTAATTTTGGACAATTATATCATTTTTTTAAGACGGTTTTAATCCGAAGTATATTAACCAGGCGTAACTCATCATACCTATTCTAATCAGGATTAACCAGATTCCGGGAGCCACCAAGCTGTCAAGAGCTCCGCATATAACGAAAAGGATAAATCCTATTGATAGAAAGCTGAATTTTTTCCTAAGTTCACCGGATGCTTGATTCGCTTTTATCATAAAACCAAACCCGCATAAAACTAAAGCTGAAAGCAAGGAGACCGCTACGATTAAGAAGGTCGGATGTAAGATAACGAAACTCGAATCAATTAAATCTTGTCCGGGATTTTCGTTTCTGAATACGAATGCGTTAAGCGTATCCAGATAAAGAAAAAGCTCAAAAATAACGGCAAGGATCCCAAACACGATTACAATAATCTTTTTCTTTTCCGGAATTAGGATTTCAGAACCTAAAACCATAGCAAAAATGATAGCTGGACCCACTGAAGTAAAACTCAATATACCATGGATACCCGATTCGTTGGGTATGTTTTGACCCATAAATATTAAGTATAGAAAGTCCACACTCGCGCCTAAGTAAAATAAACCCGTACAGATAATTAAAAATCCAGTATACATTAATAGGTTGGCACCCAACCGTTTCGACATTAAAAGAAAAAAGATTCCAAATACCACGCTTACTATCATTGTAGCAAAAGCAGTCCCACCAATAAGCCAACCAATTGTTGATACCATTTTTTCTTCACAACATTTGAATTTTTATAATTATTTTTTGTACTATTGTTGGATTAAAGATTTATAAAAATAGTGATATTGTTCATTTTACATACAAAATTTGGAAAATTTAGATAAAAAATATTAAAAAAAAGGAATATTAAATTGGTTAAAAGTCAATATCTTCTTTAAGTCTTTAATCCAAGATACATCCATAGTGCAAATGTCATCATTACCGCTCTCCAGATACCTAAATAGAGTCCAGGTAAAAAGAGCGCATCAAATAAGCCACAAATAAAGAAGATGGTAAAACCTATACTTAGATAACTAAACTTTTTCCGAATCATCCCTGTAGCTTGGCGCGCTTTGATCGCAAATCCTAAAGATAAAAATATAAAAATCGACACTAAGAAAAATGCGATCAACCAAAAGGCAAGATTTAATCTATTAAATCCAGAATCAATGAGATCTCCTGGTCCATGTGGATTGAAAACGAACACTCCAGCTTCTCCGATAGGCATAGTAAATAATAAGATTTCAAATATTAATCCTATTGCACCATAAATACCGACTATTACTTTCTTTTTTTCTGGTACCATCAATTCAGCTCCCAAATAAAAAGCGGTAAATACAGCTGGAGCAACCCACATATAACTTAACCATCCGTAAAGATATTCGGGTTGTAAATTATTCCCAGTTATCAAGACCATGAAAAAATCAGTTGAAGGTCCTAACCAAAATAGACCTACAAAGATCATAGTTAAACCGGCGATCGCTAGCAATTTAGCTTCTAGTTTTCTTGCGTGGTAAAACGAGATTATTCCGAATATCACTGAGGACAGAATAATAAGGAACGCGGTTAGTCCGTCCACGAAGCCAAGAAGGGATAAATTTCCAATTACTTGAGCCATTGTAAGAATCACTTCACTTTTTAAATATTAATAATTTCCCAATTAATCTTTTAGGGTCTTTCTATTTTGCAACAATATGCAAAAGTTTACTATTTACTTTAAAACATTCAAGTATTTATACTTTAAAGTTCTCTGATATTTCAAATATTAAGACATATATATCTCCAAATAAATTCAAAATCCAGTATGAAGGAAAATTCAACACTAAACTGATTATGAAGGATAATTTTCTAAATAAAATTTCAATGAGAGTATAGCGATCTCTTATAATTCTATTTTTTCTTTTTTCTACGAATTAACCTAGTAAACTTATTGACGTCGTAAGGAACCCTTTTACCCGTATCAACAATCCTTCTTACCGCTTGGCTTTTACTTTCCTCAATCATCTTTTCCGAAGGTTGGAATTTTCTTGCAGGACGCCCTATATATATCCAACCGGGTTCTAAAGCTTGATTGATATGAGTGCAAGCCCATACGCCAAGAGTAGTCTCGCTTCCAATTACCGTTCCGGGAGCCACTATTGCGTTTCCTCCAATAACCACATGATCTCCTATAATTACTTTTTTTATTAATAAATAATTATTAAGAACCATACTGGATAGAACAACCGCACCTTGTCCAAGCATGATACTTTTTCCGAAATCAATGAATTCTACATCGCTCCATCCGTCAAACATTGTACTTTTAAAATCAGCTCTCATATCGCAGAGCTTAAAAGCTAAATTTGACACCCAAGGAAAACAAAAATTATTCCATATCCAGAAGACAAATTTTTTCACAGCAATTCTGAGACAGTAGAATTGGTAATCTCGATTATTATTGTCTATCCGGAAAATCCCTTCTTTTGGTTTATGAAGCAGTTTTAAAATAATTAGGAAAAGTTTTCCGAATAGGAGACTAGAAAGGATGTACATCCCCCACCATGCGAGCACATCGATAAAAAGACGAATAAAAATCCAATTATAAAGATTTCTCATCATAACGAAATCAAAGAAGGTAAGTATGAACACCAAAGGCAGTAAAAGAGACAAAATATGGAGTAGGGAATAGAGGATAATGGCAATAGGAGTCCAGCTAAAGGCATTCGTTGTAATAGGATAATTGCTTAGGTCGCAAGTATTCAATTCGTCTAAAATATCATTCTGGTTTTTTTCATTCATTCTCAATCGTGCCTCCAGTAAAAGCCTTAATCTCTTCCTTGCTAAGTCTTCTTATAGGAAATCCAGCGTATACTCCATTGCTTCCTATTTCATCGTATTTAATCGTAGTTCCACCCGGCAAAAATGTGACATCTTTCCCCACCTCTAATCCAGGCATACCACCAGTAAGCGAGTTAAATACGCAATTATCACCGATCTCAGCACCAAAAAAAGTTAAATTCTCTTCTCCGTATACTCCATCAACGAGGTGATTTGAGATGTGAGAAAACGTCCCATAATAACAATCTCTCCCAAAATTGATGTGACTATGAATATAAGACTCTTCAATGACTGTTCCCTTTCCAATTTCGTTCGATCCTATAAATCTAAGTTCCCACGAAGTTAACCAAGGAAATGGCGAACGGATAAACGCAAAAACCGGATATTTCATTAAAAAGGATCGGAAATGATAATAATCTAACTTTTTAGATGATTCCGATAAGTTTCTGTCAAATAAACCTTGTTCCGGACCCCTTTTATCTGCAAAGCGATAAATTAATCTGGTGATGAGCGCTATGAAAAAAAGATGAAGTAAATATATGCCCACTAAAACTAAAGGCGTCATTAAAAGAATAATCATCGTTTTAAGTTCAAATAAAACGCTTAAATTAAACGGGATCGTTAATAAATTAGGTTCCAGATATCCAAAAAAGTAAAAGATAAAGAGAAATCCCGGTAAGACGTAAGAGCCTCCGATAATTAACCAACCTGATATGATATAGGCTTGAAACGGTATTGAAAGTTGTTGAGGGCTGGCGGTGAGCGTTTCATCGTCATATTGCGGTTGATCTGACTCAAAAATCTTCTTTTTTAACGAATCAATGTTCTTGATTAGTTTGTTTTCCATAATTTTTTTTGCAGGAGCACCTCGATAGATAGAGTTTTTCTTAAGCTGCTGGTTAATAGAGGTCATTGAAGTGGCGTCTAATATTGTATTTTCGCCAATAGTCGTTCCTGGCGAAACAAGAGAATGAGCGCCTATAATCACGTTATCTTTTACTTGAACTTTCTTAATAATTAATTTTTCTCCTATAAGAATATTTGACATGATGACGCTTCCTTGTCCTAATCTTATGTTCTTGCCGAATTTGATAAATTCTGCGTCAGTCCATCCCTCGTGAAGAGCGTTAGAACGGGAGACTCTTACACCAAACATCTTAAGGGCAAATTTTTCTAATAAGGGAATGTTGACTTGACGAGCTAACCAAAAAGGCCATTTCTTAATTACTGAACGCAGACTCCAATAACAATAGTCCTTATCCTTTTTAGAACGAGTGAAAACGCCTTCTTTCGGTTTGTGGATCAAGTTTACAAAGAATAGGACCATCTTGGCTACTATAACTGAACTAATTGTCAAAATGATAACACCTATAAAAAATGCAAAAGGGAGAATAATAAAAAACCACAAATCGTAATACGCAAACAATTTCCAATAAAACCAGAACCAGAGAATTGACGGCTGGGCACCCAATGTTATAATTGCAAAATAAATAAATAAATATCGTTTTTTAGCTAATGTATTCGTTGTTCGTGGTCCTTCTCTTACGGAGGCGGGTATAGAAATTTACAATCACATAAATTGATAAGTAATTATTAAGATGATAAAAATAAAATTAATTAAATCTTTTTTTTTGAATAGTTAAATAAACCTAAACTTATTTTAAAAAATTTATATTTCCTTCTTAGCTTTTTTTTAGGTTTTGGTTATTCTTTTCGAAAAAATTTATATTTATTAACGATTCAAACAATATCTATAATTAATAATATTATAGATTTATGCGAAAGGAATATAAAAATGAGTGAACAATATTTTTGGTGGACCGACGAACAGAAGGAAATAGACAAAAAAGCGAAAAAATTTGTAGAAGAAAATTTCGAAGAGGCTGAATACTATTTCTGGAAAAAGGAATTTCCTTGGTCTATTGTTAAAAAAGTAGCAAAAGAAGGATATTTCGGAGTTGGCGTTCCAAAAGAATATGGAGGTTTGGAATTAGGAGCAACAGGATCCTGTATCGTCGCAGAACAACTGGGAAGATTATATGCTGTAGGACACGTGTTTACAGTAAGCATGTTAGCGGGCTTGGAACAAATGTTAAGATTTGCATCTGAAGAGCAAAAACAGAAATGGCTTCCAAAAGTGGCGAGTGGAGAACAATTAGGAGCAGTATGCATTACTGAGCCATTTGCAGGTTCCGATGCTGCAAATGTAATGACTACGGCAGAAAAAGACGGAGACGAATGGATTATCAACGGCAAGAAACGATATATCACGGGTGCTGGAGTCTCTGATAGGTATTTTATTTACGCTAAGACCAGCGATGCTCTCGAAGATAAAAAGTCCTATGGTCATATCACCTCGTTTTTGGTTGAGAAGGGAACTCCAGGATTTTCTCTTGAGCGAATTAATCCCTTAATTGGATTCGATAATGTACCCAATGGTTACTTAAGCTTTGAAAATGTGCGAATCCCCGACGAGAATCGAGTAGGAGAAGTAGGAAAAGGATGGGCGGTTATGATGGCGGGACTAAACTTCGAGAGGTTAATTGGTGCTGCTGTCTTTAGCGGAATTATTAACGACATCATTAAACTCCTCTTTCATTATTCGAAAAGACGGGTCCAATTCAGGAGAACGATTAATCAATTTCCAGGTATTCAAAACGAAATTGCCGAAATCATCTCTAAATATAGGATGGCGCGTGTTTTTTCTTATTATTGTGCTTATCAGTTAGATCAAGGTAAGGAACCAATGATTAATGCATCTATCGCGAAATATGTCAATACGGAATGGATTAGAGAAGTGGGTTCAAAAGCGGTCCAGGTGATGGGGGGAGATGGACTTACGAGGTTTTATCCCGCCGAACGCATGTTAAGAGAGGGTAAGATCGGAGAGATTGTTGCGGGCACTAATGAGGTTCAAAAAATGATCATCTATAGGTTTGCGTCAATGCTGCCCGAGTACAACGAATCAATTAGAATGCGTTGGAACAGCGAAGTTAACGCACCTATTCGTTCAAACAAGGATTCTCGATTCAAGGACATGGAAGTAAACGAAGAGAATTTGCTAAAGGTAATTGCTCACGATTATAAAGTAAATCCCGGACTATATATGACTCTTGACGATGTGAGGGAAGATATAGGCGGAAGTCGTTCGAAAATAAGAAAAACTATTGAAGCATTAGAAGAAAAAGATTTAATCGTAGTTCATAGAGACAGAGCCGGAAAGATCGGTTTGGTAAAGGCAAATTACGCCGGTCTGAAAAAAGCATTTCCTGCAGAACACTATCGGTGGTTTCCAGATTGGTATGCTGATGAGGATAAGTTTTAGGTTTCATAGCAATCAACTAATCCTTTCTTTTTTATTTTTAATTATTTTTAATCTCTCTTTATGATCCTTATTAGTTGAATTCATGGAGATTTGTGGTAAAAATTGTTATCTAGATTTTCGTTTTCATAAAGCTTTTAAATAAAAATTATTGTCTTATTGGAAAAGAACTAAACCTTAATTCGAGATTAATATAATCATTATTCAAATTTTTACAAAAAATACGAATCTATCAAAAAATCTGACTATTTAATCTTGAATGAATCTACAAGAGGTGTATAAGTGTGGTACTACAAACTATAAACTATAAAGAGCAATTGAAGCAAGATTTTGGCAGTTGGGGTAAAGTTTACACAATTAACGAAACGATGGCAGAGATTACGAAAAGTTTGGCGGAAAATGGATTATTTAGACAGAATTCCAGAATTGTTTTTAGCGTATGTCCAGATGACGTCAATCGATTACTCGAAATTGAAACGATGGAAGGTGCTTTGACGCAAGCTTATAACGGAGAGTTCCATCTGGGAGGCTTAGGAGCGTATCCTATGGGTGGTGTCTCGGGATTAACTGCCGCAAGTCATCATCCACCTGATAGCGTAGCAAATGGTTCAAGAAAAGACGGTAATTTAATTTTATTTATAAGCCCTCACATTGGACTACTGGTCGGCGACGATTTCATCTACGGTAAAATCATTAGACCTGGTCAAGAAAAAGTGACATCATCCTGTGGTGCGATGATGGGATTTTTAGGTGCGTTAAAAGGAGCGGGAAGTCCAGAAAGCTTTTCTATAGCACCAGATCCTAATTATATCGATCCTACCAGAGTGGTGTTGCATAGCGATTTAATCAATAACTATTCCGATCAACTAAAGCAAATTCTAGCAGTTGTGGACGAAAACCAACAAGTAATCGACATGTTCAAACTCAATTATGACGTAGTTATGAACAAAACGCGAGACATAATTAAGGAATTTCTCATCAGAGAAAAACAGCATTTCAAGGGAAAGATTGCGATTGTTGGAGGAATAACAGTAAATCTTCCAAGTAAAGACGGATTCATCCTTAAAGAGATTTTTTATCCCACTGAATAAATATTATAATTAATCATTTTTTTTTCTCTCCTCTATTCTTTATCTACCTTTATTTTATTAAATATAAGATGTATGAATTATTTTGAAAAAGAAACTAAATCTTAAATTCTATAATTGGATCTTCTAATCTATTAAACAGGTCCAAAAAAAGGAATTACAATGAGTAAAAAGCTTTCAAAACCAGATTTCACATCCAAAGGATATTTAGAAGATTGTATCTTACAGCGAGAAAGCGTTAGAAGCTTCAAATCAAAAAAGATTGAGGAAGAAAAATTATCTCGGATTCTATGGTCGGCGCAAGGAAAGAAAGGTAAAAAACGAACAGTTCCCTCAGCTGGAGCTAAATATCCCCTAGAATTATATATAGTCATTAAAGACGAGGGTCTTTTCCAATATCAAATAAAGGATCATTCGTTAAAACTGCTGAATAAAGAAGAGTTGTGTGATAAGATAGCAAAAGCATCTTGGAATCAAATTTTTATTTGCGAAGCGCCTTTGATTTTGATTATATGTGCGAATTTTTCAAGAACGACCAATCGATATGGTCAAAGAGGCGTAAGATACGTACACATGGAAGTAGGACACTGTGCTCAGAATGTGTGGTTAGAAGTAATATCTTTAGGGCTTAGTTCTGTTCCCATTGGTGCGTTTAAAGACGAGCAAATGAAACTATTGCTGGAACTTTCAGAAGATATTGACCCATTATATGTCCTTCCCATCGGATACGCAAGATGAAAATCTCCTCTGATTTTTAAATTATTAGAAAAAGTTTTAAATCTTTTTCTCTCCCCAACTTAATTATGAGCGAAAAATACGGAGATATTTTTCAACAAAAATCAAAATATCGGAGAGGAGAGCTTCCAAATCATTATTTAGATTGGGCGAATAAACCAAAAACCTATAAAACTTATGAAAAGTCCATATTCACAATGGAACTTCCAAAGCCAGTTATTAAGAAAAATATAGATTTCTGGCAAATAGTCCTCAATCGTAAGTCTACTCGTAATTTCTCTGAAGATCCTTTATCAAAAATGGATTTATCGGTTCTTTTATTTGGAATGACTGGACTTACGAGAGTTCATTCTAATTTTGCCTATAGAACCATTCCTTCGGCAGGAGGATTGTATCCAATTGAAATATATCCGGTAATCAATAATGTTGAGGAAATTGAGAAGGGAATATACCATTACAACATCTTAGAGCATCGTTTAGAGTGTCTCAAAGAAGGAAACTTCCGAGAAGAAGTTTCAAACGCGTGCTTAGGGCAAAAAATGGCTTATACTTCTGCAATCAATTTTATTTGGACGGCAGTAATAAACCGATCAAAATGGAAGTATCTTCAACGATGCTATAGGTATATTTATTTAGATTGCGGACATATCGGGCAAAATCTATATTTGATTGGGGAAGCTCTTGATTTAGGAGTATGTACGATTGGAGCGATTTTTGATGACGAATTAAATGAACTTTTGGATGTTGACGGAGTAAATGAAACTGCAGTTTATGTAGGCGTAATAGGAAAAAAAAAGTATAAAAAGAGATAAAACAGAATATATAGCTAACGATGAACAAAATCCAAAGCGAATATGAAAAAGTTAAAAATTGTGAAGATCCCGAGAGAATAAACAGTTTCTTAATTAATCTCAGTCAGAATTGCGATCATAACAGCATATCTTATTTGAAACATTTCATTGACGAGTTAGATAAAGAATCTTTTCAAAGAGTCAAGTTGAATCTAATTTTCGTTTTGGGTCAGATTGCAGAAAAAAAATATGAATTCGGTCGTGAGTATATTGATTTTCTAATAAAGGAATATTATCAATCAGATCGATGGATAAGAAACGAGATTATTGTTGCTCTCTCGAAGATTCTTGAAGGGGGAGACATTTCGATCTCGAATGAAATATGGAAAGTAATTAGCAGTGCGCTAAAAGATAATTACCAATTAATAAATAAGAATGTGATAGCACTTATTTCTAATTTAAATAACGTACCTGATTCGGTATTAAAGGATGTTTTCGTAGTTTTAAAATCGGATAATACTGAACTAGTTGACGAAACATTAGAACTTTTAAAAAGTCATATTCTAAACGAAATAAAACTGTTTAAACTACTTGATTTATCGGAGAACTATAGAAGGCTAAATAAAAAGGCTGTTAGATACATTCTTGGAGCTTTTTTCGATTCTGGATTAAAAATACGACAACTTGATAACTTCAGAGAAGCTATCTCACTCTCCGAATGGGAAGACGAGTATAAGCTTCTCTTTATTAGTGAAATAGATACATATGAGAAATTATTTATTAAACAACTTTGACACGAAATATAATTTTTTAAATAATTTCATATTGCTGGAAATTACAAATTTAATCAGAAAAAGCTTTTGAAATCTTTCAATGTCTTCTTGATATTCTCTCGTGAATATATAATTTCATGAAAAACTCTAATTAAGTATTTAATTATTTCTCTCGGATTCCCTTTAGATTGATTGTATATGATATCCAGATGTTCCTTATTTAAAGGAAAAAATTCGTTATCTTCAACTTCAAGAAATTTGGAATAGTTTATTGAATTTAAAAATTGTTTAAAATTTTGGCGATATAAATCGTATATATCTTCCTTTTCAAAACGCGTTAGAAATAATGGATCTTTAAAGATCTCATAAATGTGTTGGTCCTTCTCCCTCATAATCTTTTTTATTTTTTCAAGTGAATCGAGGGTATTTAGCGTGATAATTATTCCTAATCGCTTAACTCTGCTTAACTTAATTATTTTATCTAGCGTCTTTTCTGCTTTTCTACTTTCTGGAGTCTGGGTTTCACTACCGTAAAGATAACTCGGATCAAAAATCTCTTCAGTGCCCTTACTCGGTTTCATTAAAGTTATGATTTGGTCAAAATCATCAATAAATAATACCGTTTTAAGCTTTGAGTATTGTATGATTAATTTGAGCATAGTTTTCGCGTATTCCTTATGCTTAAGATCGTAAAGTAAATTTAACCTAGAAAGCTCTTTAATATCCATGAGTTCACCTAGTAGCCACCGTTCAGCTTCAATTTTTTTATAAGGGTCCAATTGGTGAGCAGTTATCACATTGATTATGTCTGTTAAAGCAATTTTATTTGGATACTACCCAGTGCTCATTAAGATATTGAAAGCAAAGTTTCGGACTTTTTCTATATCTGCAACATGAAAGAAACCAAATTTTCGTTCCAGTGCCCCCCACCTATTACAAAGTTCGTTAGTTATATTTCTTAAAGAATCGACACCAATATCTTCAACATATTCGGAGTATACATTATAATAAAACTTCCGATAAACATTCTCCAAGGAGATATAAATAGTGTTATAATAATGCAGCTTATGTTTTAAAGCCCAGAAAAAATGTGTCTTTCCCGCACCGACTCCTCCTATAATGGGTAATATAAAATTTTCGTTAGTTTCAACCAGATTGAGAATTGAATTTAAGAGATTATGTCTTGATGGAACCAATCCCGTAGTTTCTTCGAACTCTCCCGTGGAAACAAATTTTTTAAAGGGATTAATTCCAAGTCTTAAAATATTAAGTAATTTCTCTTTTTTGTTCTCGTATAATAAAATTCTATTCACTTCTATTCCTTAAATTAAAATATATTAATCCTTCAGACTCTCAATACCTAAGATAATAATATATTCTACAACTTTATCATCCACATTGGCTAATGGTTCGTAACTAACGCTAAGATCGTCATTTTGATCTCTCCCAACGATTAAACAATCGTAAAATACGGGATCCCCTCGATGATCGATAACAACTCTATCGGCTACTAATACTCCGCTATATATAGACGATACGGGGTTCTTTAATATTTCACCTTTAAAAAAATTGAGATGATCCAATTTATATCTATAATTATTTAAGTAAAGGCCCGCTGTGTGGAGTAAGTTTATAGTAAAGGGAAACGCATCTGAAAATTGTCCTTCATCGTATTGATCCATAATATAACTAGGAATTAAAACGGAATACTCTAAGGAAGATTTTTCTTCCTCATTCCACAAAAAGTCACTCTTTCTTGAATAAGCTACCCTTTCTTCGTTAATATCTTCAAATCCTACAATCAAACCATCGCTAATTTCAATAGAATTATCTTCTTTTATATTAACATTATCAGAGAATACGATAAGAGTCTGATTACCTTGGCATTTCGAAATAATAGACCCAAAATATTCTCCAGGCCGTCTAATATTTTTCAACCTATCAAATAAAACAGATTCTTTAGTAAAATTCATACTATAAAGGGCTTCGTGCTTAATGCTTATTGCGTTATATTTATGTTTATTGGGAACATCAATAGTATTATATATACAGATTCGTGTATGTAATATATAAATAGTTATTTAGACTATAATAAGGAAATATCCAAGATATCTTTTTCTGTTAATAATGAATCTAACACTTAGAAAGAAAAAAGTCTCAGAACTTTCGAAAACTGACTTGTTGAAAAGAGCAAAGTTATTTATTTTTTCAACGGGTCTAAACGACGGAGCTTCAAGGTTATGTAAAAAAAATATGAAATATGGTTTAGCACAGTTCCATTATATTCAAGAAAAATACGGGATGGCGTCTCAAGCTTCGTTTATCTCTTCTCCTGACGAAACCATATCACGAAATTCTTTTAGATGGAATTCGGGATTAGGATATGGAGGTAAATTATCATGGGGAAACGGAAAAGACAAAATTGTTTTTTTGAATGCTAAACCTAACTGCTGTGGGATATTGGTAGGCGGTTTAGAAGAAGTCCCCCATCCTTACGAAATTATTAAAAAGATTGACGAGATTAAGGAACGAGATATTTATTATCGTGACATTCTAATTAATTGGGATTATGGAATCTCAAATCATTTTATAAATTGCTTTGAAACAAAAAATCTGTCAGATTACAAACTTCCTCCATATATCTTTCTCATTCACGGTTCTGCTCCCGAATTCAGAAATGATCAACATGGAATTGGGTTGTATATTGATCATTCTAAAACGCTTAAAGAACGCTCAATAAAGGAAGATACAATCTTAGGTTCTCAGTATATTTTACTCGATTCGGATGCTAAAGAATATATGGAATTTAATTATCGGGCAATTGAATTTTCTAGAAAAAAAAGAGAATTAATGGCGAGCGAGTTATTTGGACCCCATTATGAGGTAATTTGTAATCAACAACATCAATTTTTAAAGGACTATAATACAATGTATTTAGGAAGTAATTGTACAGATGTCTCAAGCAAATTAATTGATTCAAATATTTTTCCTATAACTCTTAGAGCAGATCTCCCTGCTTATTTGTTTAAAGGGAAAAAAAGCTTTTCCGATACTACTATCAGGAATTTAGATTATAAAGAAAGAGCAGAAAACCTTGAACTGATTGAATCTTTAAGAAATGCGTTCGTTTTACCACACGGAGGAGGTTATTGTTTACCAGATATCAAGAAAGTTAGAGAAGTTCTAGAGTACAAAGACCAAAGATATTTTGTCTGTGAGTTAAAAACAAACAAGAATCGACTAAAGATTTTAAGAAATGTTAAGGATTTGCAATTTATTTATAGAGGAAGAAATATCGTATTGAAATCTTTACAATTGGATTTAGGATCCATGATTGCCCGTTTGAATCCTATTTATTCCCTAAAATTATAGTTGAATTGAAGATAAAGTATATAAAATAAATAATTTACCTTATCCCTCCTCTCGAATATTTCATCTTTTATTTTCTTAAATTTAATAAATTCGGGAAAGAAAAAATATTCCTATTAGGTAAAGCAAAATGCTTTACTAAAGAAATTGGAAATCCAATCAGCAAGATTGGGTATATTCATAATAAATGAGTCAGCATTAAAAAAAATCGATTAATATTCCTTATTGAAGACATACTTATTCTTCTTTTAAAAAGAATTTCTTAACCGAATAAGGTAATATTAATCCAAAATAGAATAATATAGCGCTAAAAATCTGTAAGCTTCTAACTATAGGTAGAGTAATTGCGTTGAGAGGAATAGCAGAATCTATTATCGCACTAAATGCAAAAATATAGAAACCGGGGAGTAAAAATTTTCCCTTTAATCTAATCTCCGGTTTATCTGATTTCAGAGATTCTCTACTGAAGATGGTTCCACCAATCACCAGAGTCAATAAAGCAGTAATCATATATATCCTCGCAAAACCCCTGTATTCTGCATCTGTTATACCTATCATTTCTCCTACTAAACTCGGATCGTTGATAAGGAAGTAAATCAGATAAATTTCAAAAACGACTGCGTAGATAATAGCTATCGATAATATGATCTTTTGTTTTTCTCTATATAAAAGTTGAGTTATTGCTCCGACGAAGCATACTAAGACAATAGGATTTCCTACAAGAGCGATAAAAAGATACAGTTCAATTGAAAGAGCCCGCCCCGTATAGAATACAAGTAGGACTGAGATTATTGAACCGTAAAGTGGTTCTGCTAAACCGATGATGGTTATGCCGAAAAGAAATAAATCAATTCGTTTATATTTAAAATATTTGGAAACAATGATTAATCCTATAGTTGTAAAGATTACAATAGTCAAAAGACTAAAAATTCCACTAAGAATGTCAATTTCAGTTAATTGCATTAGAAAATATCCATTTATGTAATTTTGATGATATTATCTTACATGAATTTTGTAATATATAAATATAAGTATGTGCAGAATGGTAATATATAGATTTGATTTCAATCTCTATATGGTAAAGAATACTCTTAGAAATCGAATCGCTCGCAGTAAACACATCATATTGCTACAATCAAATAATTAATTATAAAAAGGCAAGTTATCTTATAATAAAATTTAAACGTTTATATATCGTAGATTAAGGATTATTCAATTTTTGCTCCTGGGGCGACATCTTTATCCGGAGTAAGAACTGAAACAGCATCCCCTTCCACCGCAGCTAAAAGCATTCCCTGACTTAAGATTCCTCTTAATTTTTTGGGCTCAAGATTAGCTAAAAATACTATTTTCTTTCCCACCAGTTCTTCGGGTTTATAGTATTCTGCTAAACTCGCAGCTAAAGTCCTTTTTTCGGAGCCAACATCAATCGAGAGTTTAAAAAGTTTATCAGCTTTCGGAACTTTTTCAACCTTTTCGACTAAAGCTATTCTGATATCTAATTCCTTAAATTGATCGTACGAGATCATTTTTCTCTTTTCTCCTTTCTCTTTTTGGGCTTTTAATTCTTTTAATTTTTCTTGTAATTCATTAGTATCCAATTTTTGAAACAGAGGTTTTGGTTTTCTTATTTTTTGTCCTTCTGGTAAGGCTTCTTCATTTATACTGTCCCAGGTTAACTCTTTCAGTGTTTTTTTTACATTTAGAAACGAGAGGATTTTTTTTGCCGTTCCAGGAATAAACGGTGCTAACAAAATCGCTAAGGCATACGCAGCTTGGGCGCATAAGTTAAAAACATGTCCAGCGGCGTCTTTATCTTCTTTTATAAGATGCCAAGGTGCTTTATCATTTAAGTAAACATTTCCATCTCTTCCAAAATCCACAAGCTCTCTTAAAGCTTTTTTCAGTTTAAAATTGATTAGCAACGAGCCGATTTTTGTATTAATGTTGTTTAATTTCTCTATAAATGCCTCATCAATTTCGTCGTTTTTAATCTTCCCGGGAATTTTCATTTCAAATTGTTTTTCTATGAAAGTTAACGTTCGATGCACGAAATTACCTAAAACATCATTTAATATTTTTACATTGTTTTCAAATTCAGACCAAAGAAAAGA
>WJKD01000275.1 GCA_014729315.1 Promethearchaeota archaeon
GGTGATCGAACGCACTGAAAAAATTCTCTATTCCAAAATGCTGGCATATTATATTCAACGAGGCTATGAAATACGCTATGATGCCAGCAGTTTTTATAAAATGCTTGCGGAAAATTTTGAGCATGAAGATGGCTACTGGTTTGCACAGGAGCAATTGGAAGCATACCGTGAATATAAGAAAAAAATGAAGCTGGAAGGCTTGTCAGAATTGCAGCAGGGTGCGATGATGCTTTTTATAACAGATGAAAAATCAGCGCTATTATGGCTCTATAATTTTTTGCAGGAACCGAAATCATTTTCAGATATTCATACAGCTTATACCAAAATTTCTGAGATCAGCGGGGACTTGGTCCCGGATTTAAAAAAACTGTTGGAAGATAATTTTATTTTCGAAGAAGGCAAATACCGTCGCCCGCAAAGCGACACTGAAAAACAAGCGCTGACTCAACGCCGGGAACGAGAGCTTATGCGGGAGTTCGAAGCGATGTTGCTGGAGGCGAAAGGCTCGAAAAAGAAAATAAAGGATGTTCGCAAAGAAGCTATTCTCCATGGGTTTGAGAGCTGTTACAAAACCAACCGTTATGAAGATATTTTATTATTGGCGAAACGTCTTGATAGAAGGATATTGGAGAATAATGCGGACATTAATGAGTTCGTAGAAGTGGCTGAACTAAAGGTAGAGGGATTTTAATAGTATTAAAAAATCATTTTTCTATCAGGAAACTTCAAATGAAACTTGAAAATTATAAGGCTGGATATTTTAAGAAACAATATCAATATGAAAGTTTTTCTCCAACCCTGGTGAACCAAGCTGTTAACTCATCTATATTATCATCCGATTGTAGGTGTAAATAATGTCGCTGATTATTTGAATGTAACACATCAAACAGCCAGCGCATTAATACGTGATTTTCAACGGTTAGATATATTACAGGAAAGCACTGGTTATCAGAGGAATAGAGAATTTGTTTTTGAAAAATATTTGCATTTATTTTTAAAGTAAAAAATGCGGATACTTTATATATCATATTTTTTGTGTAAAGTTAATCGATTTAATTTACATTAACTTCACTAAATGTAAAGTTATTTTATCAAATTTACATATATGGTATACGAATTGTTAATAGACAAAAAAGGTTTGAATGGACTGAAATGGATTTGGCAAATTTTTCTTAAATCGAGTATTTCAGGTTGCTTATACGGAGTTGGTATATTTGAATTGGCAAGAATATATATCTATTAAATTGAATTTGCATGAAAATGCTAATAAAATAATACTGGATAAAACAGGATTGATCAAAAGCGATGCTTTCATTTCACATCTGAAAAGCAATAATAAAAATTTTTATATTTCCAGAAGTATCCTTGAAATTTTAAAAATATTAAATCGGAATGAGAACGCAATCATTATCACAGACCTGCCGCTTGTTTCCCTTCCGTCATCCGTTCAACAGAAAAGTGAGCTTATCGTTTTCAACTACTCAGATCTGCCATTCAATTTACCATCACAATTCTATGAGCGATTAACAATAGATGAGATAATCAAATCGCTGGAGTATATCGTCCATAAAAATATAAAAATAGATATCTTAAAAAAGTACACCATAAAAGATATTTTGAATGAAGCAAGTAAATTTTCCTTAAACGCTCATTATAGCTGGCATCTTGAAATGTTGGCAGAATTGCTAAATCAGGAAATCAATTATAACAGCATTTTGCAAATAGGATATTCTTTCGGATACTTAAATTATCTTGCATGGCTGACACATCAAAAGCCGAAAGATGAGCTGCTCGAGAAAGTTGATAGTAACGTATCACAATATATTTTATCAGACAAGCTGAAAAATGCTTTTTATGAACCGTTGAGTACATTTAAAACGGTTGATAAAATCCGTAACTATATTAAGAGCCAACAAAAACAAAAGATAGCCTTGATTTGTTTTGATGGGATGGGAGTTGCCGAATGGTTTTTGTTGAAAGATTATCTGAAACAGGGAAATTTTTCATTTAATGAACGATTTGTTTTTTCGATGATCCCTTCGAATACGTTAATTTCCAGGTCAGCGATATTTTATGGAAATTTGGAAACCGTATATAATTTAAGCTACAGCAATGAAGAGAAAGAATTAAACGAATATTTTGAGAATTACTTTGTGAAATTTTATCGGCAAGAGGACCATCTAGATCATAAAAACTTATTAGGCGTTGATTTTGTTTGTATCATTTATAATATTTTTGATGATATAGCGCATAATACCCAACTTCCACCAGACAACAAGAACAAAAATATCTACTTTATTAATGTTCGCAATTATCTTGAGAAATCGAAGATTTTAAACAGTATTAACACTTTGGTCAAAAATAAATATCACATATATATCTGTTCGGATCATGGCTGTGTTGTCGCCCGGGGAAATAATCAAAAAATTGATAAATGGCTCCAGGATCAATACTGCAAAAGAGCATGTATTGTTAAAAATGATGAGTTAATTCAAAATCTAAATCACCTTGATTGTGACCGCATAGAAATCCCTTTTGATAACACGAGATTGGTTCTGCTCGCTAAAAACAGGACAATGTTTGACTCAGATAAAAAAATCGGAATAACGCATGGGGGAATAACGGTAGAAGAAATTGTCGTACCCTTTATTGAGGTAAATGCATGATTGGATTTGATAGACCTGTAAAACCGGAATGGATTTATAAAACCCTGCGTATGATTGAAGTCGGACATAATCCGGGCGAATATAATTTACCGTTTGAAGATATCGCAGTCGAATTAGTAGGAAAGGAGGGCAAGCGTAAAGTACGGACGGTGATTTTTCGTAGTTTTATTTATTCATTTCAGAAACAGCGATCAAAAATTGAGAATAATTATCTTATTGAATTAAGTCGTTCCAAAACCATTAATTATCTACAGCCCATTTATTTAATCAAATTAATCATGGATTATGAAATCCTCCGATTCATAATCAACAAGATGAATTTATTGATTGACAATTCCCGAGAATTAAGGACGTCAATTCTCAGCAAAAAGATGATTCAGGAATATGGTGACAGAGATGTAGTAACACGTTCGGTAAGGGCATTCATAAAATCGCTGGTGTACTTTGGTATCCTGGTAGAAATAGACAACAAAACAATCAAAGTCGTTGAAAAACCTGCACTAAATGACGAGCAGATTAAAGATGTATTGAAATTATATAGTCAAAATTTTATAAAAAGCAAAATTGTGGACCTGAATCAAATCGAAAAAGCAATATTCGCCCTGAGCGAGATTCCATCTCTAAATGACGTGGCAATGAAATACAATGGTCAGGATTGGGAGTATATAAAGGATGCACATCGTGCTATTTTGATGATGAGGTGAGATTCGATGCCTTCATCCAGGCGAACGAAGGCATCGAATAGTATTCATGCTTATTTCATCAAAATGAGTTTTTTCCTTTTTGAAAACCCCTCAAATTCTAAACAATAGAAATACATTCCACTTGGTAATTCTATAGCATTCCACTTTACTTCATATTCTCCAGCAGGACGATAATCGTTAATTAGTGTTTCTATTTGTTGACCAAGCAGGCTATAGATTTTTAATGTTACAAAACTACTTTTTGGTAAATTGAAACGAAAAATTGTTGTTGGATTAAATGGATTGGGAAAATTCTGGATATCAATTTCTGTATCGCTTAATAGATTAACTGATTTAACTAATGAGTGTGTTGGGTTTGTAGTCTGAAGAATTAAGGATTCATTGTTAGCCAGAGTCGTATTACTAGCATAAACTTCAAATTCATCGATGCCATAGCTATTAGAGCTTGAATTCGGCTGTTCACAACCAATTGCAATGTGTTGCGCCATTATTGGTGTATTTAATTGAACAGTCTCTATTCCACCTGCCCCATTATTAATAATTTGTTGTATTACCCATTTACTTCCATCCCAGGTTTGAATAGTATAATAGGCAGCATAATAACTACTATGCCAATCCACTACGACTTTATTTATATTGTATTGAGTATTTAAACTAACAAAAATCCATTCAAAATGATCTGATGACGTCCCATTCTCGCTCCGCCAGTACGTATATGTATTTCCATCGACTGCATTTGAACCTGTATAGCTATTGCTATAGTTGCTACTTGATGTTACTTCACAATTCAAAGCAAGATTGCTATTTCCAATAATCGTCACATTAACTTGTCCCTTTGCATTACCTTCGACACTCTGAGCTGTTACATTTGCTGTTCCGGATTGTGAACCAGAAATTAATTTGCATTTTATTGTTCCACCGGATGTCGGAATCTGCAACCCTGTTAACGTCACATTTTCATTTATTGAAGCAATTTCAGCAGCGCTTAGCTCGTTTTCGTTCACTCGGCTCTGTATATTTGACTGGTGATCATTTTTCATCTGCTCGTTTTTACCATTGACAGATTCGAATAAAGCTAATGATGCGTTACTATTTCCGGCTTCTACTTTTACATCGTCTACATACCAACCCCGATAGTTATTATAAATATTGTCCTGCGTATCAAATTCAAACTTGAA
>WJKD01000029.1 GCA_014729315.1 Promethearchaeota archaeon
ATACTAGACGTATTCCGCGGAATGAAAAAGTACCACGGCGATGCTGGATTTATTTCCTCATAATCATTTGTATTAAAACCATGATTATCCAACCAATCATATTTTTCGATTCTTAAGCCGTATCTGTCCAGATGAAAAATTTTTGTTTTCTTTTTATTTTTCGTTTTGACGAACAAAACAATAGCTACGCCCTGCCGGATATCAAAAACATTTTCATCCTTGCCGCCGTTCGGTGTTTTTTCTTTTCTTATACTGCTGCCATGTAAATCGATAATATATATTTCATCAAACGTTTGCGTCAGACTCTGACGCATACCGCGAAAAGTCGGATTATCGAGGTAACTATGATTGGTGATCATACCGACGATTCCGAAACCTGATTTCTGAATCTTCCATTGGGCAAAACGGAGGAACTTGACATAATCATCCTGCAGCCATAATTTTTTCTCACCCAGTGGCTTGCCATCAGCTTTGTAATAACTCTGTGCGCCATCTATATCTTCTTTAAGCAGCCGTTCAGTCCATTCATTGATGTTGGCAGAAATGCCGCTGTATGGAGGATTGCCTAAAATCACCAGCACCGGCTGCTCTTGTTTAACCTGGTGTGCGAGATGACTTTCCTCGCTCAGAGATGAAATCCCGGGGATAGAGATTTGCTCAATCTCTTCCATTTCCAGCGTATTGGTCAAATAAAGTTTGAACCGCTGCTCATCTGTCATTTTGTAGCCGAGTTCATCAAAGAGAAAACCGATCTTTAAGTGCCCGATGGCATACGGAGCCATCATCAGCTCGAAAGCATAGTAATTTTTAAGTATGTGCTCATTAATCCATCGGTGCAAACCTCCTTCGCCATATTTATTGATAAATTCATTTGCAGCCAGCCGAATAGCTTCTGCCGGGAAGGTCAGTGTGCCGCCGGCGGGATCGAGCAGTTTTACCTTTTCACTCGCCAGTCCGTCTTTCAGATTAAAGTGCGTCTTTAAAATGGAATGAATCGAACGAACAATATATCCGACGACCGACTCCGGTGTGTAATAAACACCGCGTCGCTCGCGAATATCAGGATCATACGTTGATAGAAAAGTCTCGTAGAAATGAATAATTGGGTCCCTGCCCTTGCCCGTGCGTTGATATTCATGCAAGATTTTATTGGCGTCGGCTACATTCAGAATTTCGGCGATGTCATCAACTATGATTTGCAATGATTTGGGTGGATCTTCTAGGGAAATAAAACGAAATACATCGCGCAAAATGCCGATCGTATTTGGGATATAGTCATACGCCAGCTTGCGATTAAATTCGTCGTTCGCCCGGGTGCGGGCAGCGAACAAACCGTAAGTTATTGTCTGCGCATAAAGATCAGCGAATTGGCGTTCAGTTAATGTGGCGATCAGATATTTTTTAAAGGCTTGGTAAAAACCGGATAATTGCCGGTGCCCCTTGCTGCCGTTTTCCTCTAATTCAACTGCTATAACTTCATCGCGCAAAAAGCGGGTGCGTTTCGCTAGCTCGATTGCTAGTGATTGCGCTGTTTGGACTTTTGGCAGCGAAAAAGAAAAGAAGAGATCGAGCAGTTCTATAAATTTATCAACATTTTCAACCGGAGGGGCTGTACTTAAATTCCTTGCAACCACAGGACGCCCGATCATCGCTCGTGCGATGCGCTGCCCATCCCGGTAAAGCCTGAATTCATAGAAATTAGTTAAAATTACATTCGGGAAGGTCAATATATAGCGGCGCAGTTGATCTGTACTCTCAACGTGATCCAGGTTTGTTATCAACGGCGCTTTGGCTTCGATATAACCGGTGATATGATAATTCCCGTCCCAAACACGGAAATCTGGGTTTCCGGCATCCGTCCTCTTTGGCAATATCGTTATATCGATGTTTTGAATCCCCCGAACAGCACCATAATTTTTGAATAATCCATCAAGATCCTTATAATAGCTTTCTTCCCGGGCATCATCGCGTTCAGAGGTATTAGTGAGATTCTGCAGATATTGTTTCAAAATTCTTTTCACGAATCTGATTCCTTCTTCTCCAGGCGGACAAGTTTTGAAATTCTCAATATGACTTTACTATTCATTGAAACAAATACACGGATGTGGTAATAGAATTTTAATTTAATCAAATATTCTTCAAAATCAATAAAAAAGATCTCCCAATGTTTAATCTACTACCTCTAAAACAACCACCGCAAAAATCCCATCCAGCGATGCCGGCTTCCGGAAATGCAGCCAAGATCCGTTTTTAAATTCCCGATTCTCGCTGTGCGCAAATTCGCCGGTAAGCGGATTGTACCATTTGGCGATGACCTTTTTGCCGCGCACATCTGGCAGCTCGCCCTGCAGCACAATCATTTTTTCCGGGATGTAGAACATGTACATGCGCGCATTGTCTGTAAGGCAGTAGGGGGTGAATGTGTACTGCGCCGGTTGCAGTGTGTTAAAATCATACTTTTGAAACAGCGCTGCCAGATGCCTGTAGTAATGAAACGCCGGCTGCTGATCTTCCGGCAGGGAGAAGGGATCGTAAATGATATTATACCAGGAGGTATTCTGCCAGTAATAGGTGGAATATGTACCTGCAAAGATGCACTCGTAATTTCGAGCCAGACAAGCAGCAGGATCGGTATACGCGCCGTCGAAAATGCTGTAGGTTGTCTTTTCATAGCCGCCGTGCTCGATATTGAATACCGGCTTTTTCGAATGCTCTTTCGAAACATCCAGCATCACATTGTAAATATTGGGGCGCCAGTCCTGAATGGAAATAAAATCCACTTTTTCCGGGAATGCATTACAGTACGCGTAATCGTGCACCGAAAGCAGCCGCTTGTGACCATC